>DATIBR010000008.1 GCA_035457425.1 Terriglobales bacterium | reverse complement strand
ACCTCGGCTCGGTGGTCCTGTTCATGCTGCTGGGGATCTCGGCGGTGGCGGTGGTCGGGTTCCTGATCCTGCCCCTGGCGCTCTACAAGCCGGCGCGGCTGCACGGGACGCGCGGCCTGTGGTACTTCGTCGCGGTGGGGCTGGGCTACATCCTGGTGGAGATCGCGTTCATCCAGCGCTTCGTCCTGTTCCTGGGGCACCCGACGTACGCGCTGACGGTGGTGGTGTTCCTGATGTTGTTGAGCTCAGGGGCGGGTTCGATCTTCGCGCGGAGGTGGATGACGTCGCGCCCCGGAGACGGCCAGAAGGCCGTCTCTACCCTGGATCCTCGCTCGGTAGACCCGCGGCGGGTGCGGTGGGCGCTGGGGGCGATCGTCGCGGCCATCGTCCTTTATCTATTCGTGCTGCCGCCGATGCTGACGTCGCTGGTCGGGCTGGATTTCGGCATCAAGCTCGCTCTGACCGCGCTGGTGCTGGTGCCGCTGGGATTCGCGATGGGGATGCCGTTCCCCACTGGGCTCCAGGTCGTGGCCTTTGCCGGTGAAGATGGGGCCGCGACGGAGTGGGCGTGGGCGATGAACGCGGCGTCGAGCGTGTTCGGGTCGGTGCTGGCGATGGTGATCGCCATCCACTTCGGGCTGGGCGTGACGCTGGGGTGCGGCGCGGTGGCGTACCTGGCGGCGCTGGGGCTGACGCGGCGGTGGCGCGCGTCTGTCGCCTGATCGGCTGAGAAATGCAGGTCCCTCGACTCGTCCGCACGGCGGACTCGCTCGGGATGACCTCCGTGGGGGGTTCTGCTATGATGCGGCGCTCCCAAACTTCCCCAGCGAGCCTTTGCGTGCTTCCGGAGGAGAGACGTGCCTAGCCAGCAACAGTTGCGGTGGTCGCAGTTACGCGTGGGCGTCACGGTCATCGTGTCGCTGGTCGTGCTGGGCATCCTCATCTTCCTGATGAACTCGACCGGCGGCATCTTCACCAAGAAGCTGGTGCTGAAAGCTTACTTCGACAACGCCAGCGGCCTGCGCGAGGGCGCTCCGGTGCGCCTGGAGGGCGTGGACATCGGGAACGTGACCGGCATCCGCATCGTGACCGACCCGAACCACACGCTCTCGCCGGTGGAAGTGACGATGAAAGTGAACACGCGCTACCACACCGCGCTGCACAAGGACTCCAAGGTGACGATGAGCACGGCGGGCGTGCTGGGCGAGACGTTCGTGGACATCAACTCGCGCGGCGCCAAGGGGCCGGAGGTCGCCGACAACGACGTGCTGGCGTCCGAGCAGAAGGCCGACCTGCAAGACATGGTGAAGGCCGGCCAGTCGACGCTGCAGAACATGCAGGCGCTGGTGCAGCGCCTGGACCGCATCGTGGCCGACGTGGAGAACGGCAAGGGCTCGGTGGGCAAGTTCCTCAAGGACCCGGCGCTGTTCGACCGCATGAACCAGACGCTCGCGGAAGTGCAGAAAATGGTGAACGACATCAGCGCCGGCAAGGGCACGGCGGGCAAACTGCTGCGCAACGACGAGATGTACAACAAGCTGAATGCGTCGCTCGACAAAGTGAACAAGATGATCGACGACGTGAACGCCGGCAAGGGCTCGGCGGGCAAGTTCCTCAAGGACCCGTCGCTCTACGACAACGCGAACCAGACCATCGCCAAGGCCAACGCGCTGATGGACGACGTGAACGCCGGCAAGGGCGCGCTCGGCATGATCGCCAAGGATGAGGCCTTCGCCAAGCGACTCGACAACACCATGGCGCGGCTCGACAACCTGGTCACGCGCATGGACAAGGGCGAAGGCTCGGTGGGCAAGCTGATGGTCGACCCGTCGCTCTACACCAACGCCGACCAGATGCTGGTGGAGACGCGCAACCTGGTCAAGGCCATCCGCGAAAACCCGAAGAAGTACCTGACCATCCACTTCCGGATCTTCTGATCGCAGGGTCGCCGCAACGCGCTCGCTCCGCGCTCACCCGCCTCCAGGAGGGCAGTATGCGAGGTATCGCGTCGTTTCTGCTGCTGGCGGCCCTCGGCGCGCCCGCGCAGGAGTGCGCGCGCGGTCCGGAGATCGCGCTGCCCACCGTCTGCGGCACGCCGCTGCCGAACCCGCGCCTGGCGTGCGTGGTCCCGAAGGACGCCGCCGGTCCGGTGGCGAACCTCAACGCGCAGCACCGCGCCTTCGACCTTTTTTCCTGGCAGACGTTCCTCGCCCTCAACTGGCCGGCGGGCATGCGGCGTGGCGAGCCGGCCGCGACCAAGGGCATCGGCGACCCCGGAGCGCGCGTCTGGGAAACGTGGAAGGACCCCGGCGAGGTCTACCTGGCGAGCGGTCGGAAGCCGCCGCCCTGGGACGACGGCGCCGGAGCGCGGCGGCTGGTGAAGCGCCTGTTCAGCGCGCAGAAGGTGGACGACCGGTTGGCGGACGCGGTGGAGCCGACCGGCGCCGACGGCACGCTGCCGGTGACGCTGACCGACCGCAAGGGCCGCGTGGTGCAGTTCGAGATCCGGATGAACCGCATCGCGTTCGAATACGTGGTGGCGCAGCGGCTGTACGACGCGCGCGTGCAGGAGCGCAGCGACCGGATCGAGTTTCCCGACGGCGCGATGCTGCTCAAGGCGGCGTGGCGCGAGCTGGAGCCGGGGGAGGAGAGCCGCTACCTCGCGCGGCGCGTCGAGGTCTGCGAGCGGCGAGGCGGCGGATGCGCGCTGCGCACGGTCGGGCTGGTGGGCTTCCACCTGATGGTGAAGACGGCGGCGGCGCCGCAGTGGGTGTGGGCGACGTTCGAGCACGTGGACAACGTGGCGGGCGCGGACCCCTCGTTCTTCGATCCGGCGTGCAAGGACTGCGGCGCGCTCGAGAATCGGCAGACGCCGGCGGGGATCCCGAACCAGGTGACGCGCGCGGTGCCCATCCCGGCGAAGGACCCGGTGTGCTCGCAGCCGGGCTTCGTGGACAACGTGGCCGCGCTCAACCAGACGATGCGGGCGGCGCTCGCGCGCGCGAACTCCGTCCTCGCCAACTACGAGATGGTCGACACGCAGTGGCCGTTCCTGAAAGGGACGCCCGCCACGGTGTTCCATGCCACGCCGGCGGTGCTGGCGAACACGACGATGGAGACGTTCATCCAGAAGACGTCGTCGTGCATGGGCTGCCACGCGATGGCGCGCACGCTGCGCGGCGACCGGTTCGTGTCGGCGGATTTCACCTTCACGCTGAACGACGCGTTGCCGCGGCCGCCGGCGCCCGCGCCCTTCACGCCGCTGAAGGAGGGCGCCGCCATCCACCAGCGGGCGCGCGCGGTGGCCGACCGCACCTACGAGATGGTGGGGGCGCCCCACGTGGTGGCCAAGCTGCACTGTTCGAGCTGCCACCTGCGCGCGGGCACGGACGCGAAAGCGGGCTGGTGGGTCGGCTCGGCCGACCGCTTTCCCGGGCGCAGCAAGCTCTTCCACCGCATCAACCAGTGTTTCAGGAACAGCATGAACGGCGAAGCGCTGTGCGGCTCCGACGCCGAGTGCGCGCTGCATCCCGACATGATGGCGCTGGTCACGTACATCGAAGACCTGACGGCGAAGTGGAAGCAGCTGCACGGCAGCGAGCCGGCGCCGGCGGGCTTCCCGCAGATCGCGGCGAAGACGCCGGACGCCGCCAACGGCCGCAGCGTCTTCCTGCAGAAGTGCGCCTTCTGCCACGGGGCGGAGGGCGAGGGCCGCTACCAGAGCGGCGCGTACTACCGGCCGGCGCTGTGGGGCAAGGACTCCTTCGACGCCGACGCCGGCATGGCCGACGCGGGCACGTTCGCGGCGTTCATCCGCGCCAACATGCCGCTGGGCTCGGGCGGCGAGCTGACCGAGCAGGAAGCCTGGGACATCGCGGGGTTCGTGACCGGCCAGTGCCGTCCGAAGAAGCCGGGCTGCGCGCGGTAGCGGCTGACGTTCCGGCGCGTCCCGCGTCTATACTTATCGGTTTCCGATACGTCCCCAGCCGTCTTCTGTCCTGAAGGAGAATTATGCGAATGTTGCGCGTGATGTCGGTCGTCCTGGTCTGCGCGGGGCTCATGCTGGCGCAGACGTCCACCCAGAACCCCGCGAATCCGAACCCGGGTCCGTCGCCGGCGAAGAAGGCGCCGGCGGGCGAGCAGAAGCCGTCGGGCGGCAACGTCGCGGCGACCACCGCGCCGTCGTCGGCCATGGCGGAACCGGTGCGCCCGAAGAGCTTCAACCTTGACTACCTGGACCGCGAGGCGCAGCCCTGCCAGGACTTCTACCAGTTCGCCTGCGGCGGCTTCATCAAGAAGAATCCCATCCCGCCCGACCAGACGCGCTGGGGCAGCTTCGAGGTGCTGCGCGAGTACAACCGCGCGGTCTCGCGCCAGATCCTGGAGAAGGCCGCGGCGAAGAAGAAGTACACCGACGCGAACGAGCAGAAGATCGGCGACTACTACGCCAGCTGCATGGATGAGTCCGGCACGAACGCCAAGGGCCTGAAGCCGGCGCAGCGGTACCTGAAGATGATCGACGGCCTCAAGGACAAGAAGGAGATCGCGGGCGTGCTGGCGCAGCTGCACCGCCAGGGCATCGGCGGGATGTTCGCGTGGTTCCCGCGCCCGATGCTGCACAACGCCTCGGTCACCGGCACCTGGGCCGACCAGGGCGGCATGGCGCTCGGCAACAGGGATTTCTACACCAAGACCGACGACAAGTCGGTGAAGATCCGCGAGCAGTACGTGGCGCACATCGCCAACATGCTGAAGCTGGCGGGCGCGTCCGAAGCCGCCGCGAAGACGCAGGCGCAGCAGGTGATGGACATCGAGATGAAGCTGGCCAACGCCGCCATGACCCCGACCGAGCGGCGCGACACCACCAAGCTCGACCACTGGACCAAGCGCGCCGACTTCGAGGCGATGGCGCCCGCGTTCGACTGGAACAAGTACTTCGCCACGGCGCCGAAGTTCGACGAGCTGAACGTCGGCAACCCGGGCTTCTTCAAGGCGCTGAACGAGACCATCCAGACGGTGCCGCTCGAGCAGTGGAAGGCTTACCTGCGCTGGCAGTTCCTGCACGGGCAGGCGGATTCGCTGCCGAGCCAGTTCGGCGACGAGAACTTCTCGTTCTATGGCAAGGTGCTGGGCGGAGCGCAGCAGCAGCTGCCGCTGTGGAACCGCTGCATGCGCGCCACCGACGCGGACCTGGGCGAGGCGCTGGGCGTCTATTACGTGCAGGTCGCCTTCGGCGGCAATGCCAAGGAGCGCATGCTGACGATGGTCAAGGACATCGAGAACGCCATGGAGAAGGACATCAAGGCGCTCGACTGGATGACCGACGAGACCAAGCCCAAGGCGCTCGCCAAGCTGCACGCCGTGATGAACAAGATCGGGTATCCCGACAAGTGGCGCGACTACTCGGCGCTCAAGGTGGTGCGCGGCGACCGGCTGGGCAACTCGCTGCGCGCCAACGCCTTCGAGATCAACCGCCAGCTCAAGAAAGTGGGCGGGCCGGTGGACAAGACGGAGTGGGGCATGACGCCGCCCACCGTCAACGCCTACTACAACCCGCCGCAGAACAACATCAACTTCCCGGCGGGCATCCTGCAGCCGCCGTTCTTCGACAACGAGGTCGACGACGCGGTGAACTACGGCGCCATCGGCATCGTGATCGGGCACGAGCTCACGCACGGGTTCGACGACTCGGGCGCGCGCTTCGACGGCAACGGCAACCTGGAGAACTGGTGGTCGCCCGCCGACAAGGCCGAGTTCGAGAAGCGCACCAGTTGCATCGCCGACCAGTACGGCGAGTACTCGCCCATCGAGGGCGTGAAGCTGAACGGGCGGCTGACGCTGGGCGAGAACGCCGCCGACAACGGCGGCGCCAACCTGGCCATCATGGCGCTGCGCGATCACTACGCCGGCAACGTGCCGCCGGAGAAAGACGGCTTCACCGCCGAGCAGCGCTTCTGGATCGGGTTCGGGCAGGTGTGGTGCGAGAACGTGCGTCCGGAACGCTCGCGGACGATGGCGCTCTCGGATCCGCACTCGCCGGGGCGCTTCCGCACCAACGGCGTGGTCTCGAACTCGCCGGACTTCGCGAAAGCCTTCAGCTGCAAGCCGGGCGACGCGATGGTCCGCGCCGAGAAGTCGTGCCGCGTGTGGTGAGGGCAGCGATCAGCGATTAGCAATTAGTGATCAGCAGGGCCGCCGCGAGGCGGCCCTGATTGTTTTGGCTTGGTACAAACCGGGGTGTCGTCGGTTGTTTCTTGCGCGTGCGGTGCGTCACAGACAGGGAATGCTCGGATGCCGAGAATCGCCCATGCACCAAGCCGCGAAGCGGCGAGAGAATGCGCAGCGCACGGCGCAAGCCGTGGGCTCGCGAGTCAAGAGCAGCAAAGCCCCGAAGGGGCGACAGAATGGGACATTCGCTCTCCAGCGTTCACGTTCACTTCATCTTCAGCACGAAGAACCGGCTCCCACTGCTCGCCGGGAACGAGACCGCGATGTTCGCCTACCTGGGCGGCATCGTCCGCGAATGGAAGGCAAGGCCGTCATCGTCGGCGGCCTG
>DATIBR010000007.1 GCA_035457425.1 Terriglobales bacterium | reverse complement strand
TGCTTCCCAGGGCTGGCTCTCGCCGGCCCTTTTGCTTTTCTCGACGAACTCCGGCAGAGACGCCCTTCTGGCCGTCTCCAGACGCCCATCAAGGGCGTCTCTACCCGGCACCCTTGCCCTGAGTTACACTTTCGCGCCATCAGCGAGGCCTCATGGCCAAGAAAGATCCCCGCATCGACGCTTACATCAGGAACGCGCAGCCTTTCGCGCGGCCCATCCTCAAACGTCTCCGCGCGATCGTGCACGAAGGCTGCCCCGAGTGCCACGAGACCCTGAAGTGGAGCATGCCGAGCTTCCTGTACAAGGGGATCCTGTGCGGCATGGCCGCCTTCAAGCAGCACGCCACCTTCGGCTTCTGGAAGCACCAGGCCGTCGTCGGCCCCAAGCCTGGCCGCGGCATGGGCAGCTTCGGCTGCCTCACCTCGATGAAGGACCTGCCGCCCAAGCGCACGCTGCTCACGCTCATCAGGAAGGCGAAGCAGCTGAACGACGAAGGCGTCGGCTCGCCCATCGCCGCGCGCAAGAAGCGGCCGCCGCTGCCGGTGCCGCACTACTTCCGCCTCGCGCTCCATAAGAACGCGAAAGCTCGCGCCGCCTTCGAGGCCTTCCCGCCCTCGCACCGCCGCGCCTACCTGGAATGGATCATCGAGGCCAGGCGCCCCGAGACGCGCGAAAGACGTATTGCCATCACGCTCGCCTGGCTCGCGCAGGGCAAAGCGCGCAATTGGAAGTACGCGCGCAAAATCGCTAATCGCTAATCGCTGCTTCACTCGTACCGCAGCGCCTCGATCGGATCCAGCGCCGACGCCCGCGCCGCCGGGTAGATCCCGAAGAACAGTCCCACCGCGACCGCCACCCCGAACGCCAGCAGGATCCAGAACACCGGCAGCGCCGAGGGCACCGGCGACAGCCAGTTCACCACCAGGCTGATCAGTCCCCCGATCACGATTCCCACGATCCCCCCGATGCCCGTCAGCACCATCGCCTCCAGCAGGAACTGCACCAGGATGTGCCGCCGCCGCGCCCCGATCGCCTTCCGCACCCCGATCTCCCGCGTCCGCTCCGTCACCGACACCAGCATGATGTTCATCACCCCGATGCCGCCTACCAGCAGCGTGATCGACGCGATCACCAGCATCACCAGGTACGCTCCTCCGGTCAGCGACTTGTACAGCTCGATGAACTGGTTCTGCGAGCCTACGTCGAACGAGTTCGGCTTGTCCGCCGGCACGTGCCGCCGCCGCCGCATGATCTCCGTCACCTGGTCGATCACCAGCGGCTGCGCCTCCTGCGAGTCCGCCTTCATCGCGATGGTCAGCGTGTCCTTCGACTCGGGATGCAGTTTCAGCATGGTCGTGATCGGCAGCCAGATGAAGTTGTCGCGGTCGAACCCGAACATCGACCCGCGCCGCTCCAGCACCCCCACCACCTCGAACGCGTCGTTCTCGAAGTGCACCGTCTTGCCCACCGGGTCCTGCCCCGGGAACATCGTCTCTGCCACCGTCGCGCCCAGGATCACCACGTGCGCCCGGTGGTACACGTCGCCCTCGGTCAGAAAGCGACCCTGCCGCACGTGCGAGATGTACACGTTGATGTAGTCCGCCTCCACGCCGAACACCTTCACGTTGGCCGCGCGGATGCGCCCGTACCGCACGTTCGGGTTCGGAAACTTCAGGAAGTCCAGCCCCAGGATGGGCGTCACCACCTCCACGTTCTTCGCTTCCGCGCGGATCGCCTCCGCGTCCTCGCGCGTCAGCTCCTTGCGCTGCCGCTCCTCTTCCGTCGGGAAGCGCCCGGCGAACTGCGGCATCCGGCTGACCGTCACGATGTTCGACCCCAGGCTCGAGACCTGCCGCGCGAACCATCCGTTCAGCCCCTGGATGACCGACGCGATCGCCACCACCGTCGTGATCCCGATGACGATGCACAGCACCGTCAGCGACGACCGCAGCTTCTGGCTGCGCAGCATCGCGAGCGCCATCCGGATGATCTGCCAGGTCATCTCGTCTTCACTCCGCCTGCAGCGCGACCACCGGGTCGAGTCTCGCCGCCAGCCACGCCGGGTAGATCCCGGAGAAGATGCCGATCGCCGACGCCACCAGCAGCGCCACCACGATCGCCCACAGCTTGATCGCCGCCGGTAGCGGCGAGGTCCACGACACGACGAACGCCAGCAGGATGCCGCCGGCGATGCCCGCCGCGCCCCCGCACCCCGTCAGGATCACGCTCTCCACCAGGAACTGCCGCAGGATGTCGGCGCGCTTCGCGCCCATCGCCTTCCGGATCCCGATCTCTCGCCGCCGCTCCGTCACCGACACCAGCATGATGTTCATCACCACCACCCCCGCCACCAGCAGCGAGATCCCCGCCACGATCACCGTCACCGTGAAGATGGCCGCCGTGGTCTGCCGCCACAGGTCGAGGAACGTCTCCGCCGTCGCCATCGAGAACCCGTCGTCGTCGTTGTACCCGCGGTGCAGCCGGCTGCGCAGGATCACCCGCGTCTCTTCCATCGCCAGCGCCATCTCCTGCGGCGTCTTCGCCTGCACCTGGATGTTCAGCGACCGGTTCTGCGTGCTGTACATCTTGCGGTACACCGTGATCGGGATGCGCACGAAGTTGTCCTGCGGGCTCCCCAGGAAGCTCCCCTTGCGCTCCGCGATCCCGATGACCGTGAACGTCCGCCCGTCGAGCGTGATCTCCCGCCCGAGCGGGTCTTCGCCGCCCGGGAACAGCCGGTCCGCCACGTCCGCCCCGATGATGATCTCGTCGCGCGCGTGCTCGATGTCGATCGGCGCGAAGTGCCGCCCCTCGCTCAGCTCCATCACCGACCCGATGTAGGGCGCGTTCACCGTGACCCCGCGCAGGTCCACGTTCTCCGCCGTCTTGTTGCCCCGCTTCGCGCTCTTGAATTCGTTGTAGACGCCCGCGGCCAGGTCGCAGTGCCTGCAGTCCGCCTCGATCGCCGCCAGGTCGTCCAGCGTCAGGTTGCGCCGCTTGGACTCCCGCCAGAAGTCGTCCAGCGAGCTGAACCCCTGCGAGAACTTGCTCACGCTGAACGAGGTCGACCCGAAGTCCATCACCTGTGCCGTCACGTAGTCGTTCAGCCCCTGGATCACCGACACCACCGCGATCACGCTGCCCACGCCGATGATGATGCCCAGCACGGTCAGGAAGGAGCGCATCTTGTGCGCCCGCAGCGCGTCAAACGCGATCGACAGGACTTCCCACTTCGGCATCGGAGTGCCGCGATGGTAGCACGCAGCCCGCTAGTGCAGCAGTCGCCGCCAGGGGGAGCCGGGCCGCGGCCGGTACCCCACTACCACGCTCAGCAGCAGCATGATGAGCGCCGCGATCGCCAGTTCGCGCGCATGCAACGGGTCGGCCACCGCCAGCGAGTGCGTGGGCGGCAGCAGGAAGAACGCGGTCAGGCAGGCCGTCAGCAGGCTGGCCAGCAGGCCCGCCCACCACCCGGCGAAACGCGCGCAGATCAGCACGATCCCCACCGCGACCGCGAACGAGGGCTCCTGCGCCCCGTTCGGCGCCCTTGCCGCCAGCACCACCGCGATCACGCTCGCGGCCATGGCCGCAGCGATCGGGATGGCGTACGCGTGCACCGGCCCTGCCTCCAGCACGTACGTCCCGTACGCGCCGAAGTGCCGGAAGCGGAAGTGGTAGCCCTGCCGCGGCACCGCGACTGCCACGCGCACCAGCGCGTCCGGGCCGAGCACCTGCCGCATCGCCATCAGGCGGTGGTTGCCGTCGTGCACGTAGTAAGCGCCGTGCGGCGTCAGGTTCACCACCGGCGGCGGTACCTGCCGGCCCTCGCGCAGCGTCGCCACCCAGCCCTCGATCACGTCGGGATCGACCTCGCAGCCGGCGAACTCCAGCAGCCCCAGCGGCACCTCGCGGAACTCCACTCCCACCCGCCCGCGCCACTCCTGCGGGCTCAGGTACAGGATCCACTTCTCGGCGAAGTCAGGGTTGTATGCGACGGCTGGTGCCGACATGGCGGGGAACCTTCCCCTTCAATAGACGACGGAATGGTTCGGCGCGTCTACGAGATTCGAGAGTAGCTGCTCGATTTCGCGCAGCTCTGCTCAGCGCCGCCGCGCCCCGATCGCGCCCCACAGCCGCCCCGTCTTGCCGTCGCGCCGGTAGGAGAAGAACTGCCTTGGCCGGCACACCGTGCACACTCCCGTGTCGCTGATGTTGGCCGGCAGCAGCCCGGCGTCTTCCAGTTGCCGCCGGTTGGCGGCGGCGAGGTCCAGATGCAGCCGCGGCCCGATCTCCTCGCTGTGCCCCGGCGCCCGCGCCGTCAGGAACAGCAGCGGGTACTTCTCCCGCACCGGGTCCGACTTGTAGACGTCGTGGAACAGCTCGGCCGCGTAGCTGAACTGCGATTCGAAGCGATCGCGCAGCTCGCGCCCCACCTCGTAGCAGCACGCGCGCGCGCCCGGCCCGATGGCCGCCACCAGCTTCGCCGGGTCCGAGCCGAACTCCTTGCGCATGCGGCCGATCCCCTTCTCGACCACGCGCGCGACCGTGCCGCGCCAGCCCGCGTGGAATGCGCCCACCGCGCGGTTCTCCGGGTCGGCCACCAGCACCGGGATGCAGTCGGCCGTCTGCACCGCCAGCAGGATCCCCGGCTCGCGCGTCAGCACGCCGTCGCCCGTCAGCGGGCGCTTCGGCGCGCGCTCGATCACGTGGATGGCGTCCGAGTGCACCTGCTTCAGCGTGACCACCGGCCATCGCCGCGCCCCGCTGCGCGCCCCGATCTCGTCGAGGAAGCGTGCCTGGTTGCGCTCGACCGCCGCGCGCGTCTCCTTCTCGCTCGCGCCCAGGTTCAGGTCCCCCTTCCGCCCGAAGCCCTCCGACACTCCGCCCACCCGCGTGCTGAACCCGTGCACCAGCCACGGCAGGCGCGCAAAGGACTTCGCGCGCAGCACGCGCGGGCTGGGAGCTTTGGCTTTGGCGGGCATCCGTTCGATTATGTCAGAACTGGTCGGTGCTCAGTGGTCGGTGGTCGACAACCTGATTTTACCGACCACCGTCCACCGACCACCGCCTCTGTTACCATCTTCCGTTCCCCATGTACGCCGACTTCCATGTCACCGAGCGCTGGTCCGGCAAGCAGCTCCACTGCGTCTACCAGGCGCTCCAGACGGCCATCTCCACCCGCCACGCCGACGCCGTCGACGTGAAGTTCGCCGTGGACGGCCGCCCGGTCTGGATCGCCCTGCCGCATCCCGCCTGGGTCCAGTACCAGCTCCGCACCGGCCGCGTCCTGACCGACCCGCTGGCCATCCAGGCCGCCGGCCATTACCTGAAACACGCCATCGAAGACGGCTCGGAAAGCGGCCGCCAGATGTACTCCCTTTCCCTCGAAGAGACGCTCCAGCACGTCGAAGCCGTGCTCGCAGAGAAGTCCCGCACCGCGGCGCAAGCGGCTGACCTCGCCGTCTAAGAACATTCCTCGCGCCGCGAGGAATCCCTACCTTACCCCGCCATCATCGTGAGAGTAGGGCTCCCTCGCCCGCCGCCGGGCTCGGGATGTTTCCTGCGGGGCCACCGCTGTTGCTACGCGATGTTCCTCGGTTGGCAACAGCCTGCCCGAAGATGCACAATATTCGTTTCGCAGGAGCGAGGAGATTCCCTTCTATGTCCACCGGGGCGCAAGTCAGCGAACTGGAACAGCTGTTGGAAGGCGGCAAGGTTCGACGCAACCTGAAGCCCGCCGAGCTCACCGAGCTCGCCGTCGCCCGCAAGGAGGCCATCATCGCCTCCAACGGCGCCGTCGTCGCCACCACCGGCAAGCGCACCGGCCGCTCCCCGAAAGACCGCTTCATCGTCAAGGACTCCACTACCGCCGCCGCCGTGGACTGGGGCGCGGTCAACCAGCCCTTCGCTCCCGAGAAGTTCGACGCCCTGCTCGCCCGCGTCACCGGCTACCTCAAAGGCCGGGACCTCTTCGTCCAGGACCTGTTCGCCGGCGCCGACTCCCAGTACCGCCTGCCCGTGCGCTTCATCAACGAGCTGGCCTGGCACAGCCTGTTCGTCCGGCAGTTGTTCGTGCGCCCCACCGACGCCGAGTTGCAGGCCCACGCGCCTGACTTCACCGTCATCGCCGCCCCCGGCTTCCTCGCCGACCCGCAGCGCGACGGCACCAACTCCGAAGCCTTCATCCTGCTCAACTTCACGCGCAAGATCATCCTCATCGGCGGCACGCAGTACGCCGGCGAGATGAAGAAGTCCATCTTCGGCGTCATGAACTTCCTGCTCCCTGAGCGCGGCGTCTTCCCCATGCACTGCTCCGCCAACATCGGCGCCGCCGGCGATACCGCCCTGTTCTTCGGCCTCTCCGGCACCGGCAAGACCACGCTCTCCGCCGACCCCGCCCGCCGCCTCATCGGCGACGACGAGCACGGCTGGTCGCCCACCGGCGTCTTCAACTTCGAGGGCGGCTGCTACGCCAAGTGCATCAAGCTCTCCAAGGCCAACGAGCCGCAGATCTGGAACGCCCTCCGCATGGGCGCCGTCCTCGAGAACGTCGTCCTCGATCCCGAGACCAGGAAGCCCAATTACGACGACGACCACCTCACCGAGAACACCCGCGCCGCCTACCCCATCGACTACATCGACAACGCCGTCATCCCCGGCGTCGGCGGCCATCCCAGGCAGATCGTCTTTCTCACCGCCGACGCTTTCGGCGTGCTGCCGCCCATCGCCAGGCTCTCGCCCGAGCAGGCCATGTACCACTTCCTCTCCGGCTACACCGCCAAGGTCGCCGGCACCGAGGCCGGCGTGAAGGATCCGCAGGCCACCTTCTCCACCTGCTTCGGCGCGCCCTTCATGCCGCGCGCTCCCAAGGTCTACGCCGAGATGCTCGGCCAGCGCATGCGCCAGCACGGCGCCCAGTGCTGGCTGGTCAACACCGGCTGGTACGGCGGACCTTACGGCACCGGCCAGCGCATGAGCCTGCCCTACACCCGCCAGATGGTCCGCGCCGCCGTCGACGGCAAGCTCAACGACGCCCAGTTCGTCCGCGAACCCGCCTTCGGCCTCATGATCCCCAAGCACATCGAGGGCATCCCCGAGCGCCTGCTCAACCCCCGCAACGCCTGGGCCGACAAGCAGGCCTACGACATGAAGGCCGCCGACCTCGCCGAGCGCTTCGCCAGGAACTTCGAGAAGTTCGACGCGCCCGACGCCGTCCGCCAGGCGGGCCCCGCCGCCCCCGCCAAGTAGCCGCGCCGCGATTATTGCTAGTGGACCGCGTCGCCCTTGATGTATAAGCGACGCCTCCCCGATCCCTAACGCCGGACGGAAATGCCTCTTCGCCGGACCATCGTCGGTCTTGCGCTCGCACTCATCACCTGCCACGCCCTTGCGCTCGCCCTCTCCGGGACCGGCCGCAAAGGCGTGATCGCCTCCAACCTCCTGCAATTCGTGGCGGCGGGGCTTGCCGCCGCCGAGCCCGCCGTGTTTCCCGGCGCCCGCTCCCTGGCTACCACCGCCGGCAGCGGCGATTGACAAGACCGGCCGCCAGACCTCAGTCTTCGGTCTTCGGTCTTTGGTCTTCACCTGACCCGATGTTCGCCCGCAAGCTCCAAGTCGAATACGAAGCCGGCGGCCGCCGCCGGCCCTGCCCGCTGAAGTGGCTCGACAGCTTCGCCATGCGCAACTTCACCAACGACGCCGTCTTCGACGACACCCTGCCCACCGCCGACGGCCAGATGGAAGTCGGCGCCCGCGTCCCGCTCGATAAGCTGCAGGCCGCGATGGAAGATTGGTTCCGCCGGAAGGGTTACTTGAAGGAAGGAAAGCTTCTACTGACCACTGACCACTGACCACTGGCCACTGACCACTGACTCTACGGGTGTCGCGGTTCGCCGCGTCCCTGCGCCGGCGTCATGCTGCCGTTGGGATTGACCTTCAGGATCATCAGCACCTTGTCGTCCACGTGCGTGCCCCCGCGCGAGAACTCCGTCACCTCGCGCAGCACGATGTCCACGATCTCCTGCGCGCTCTTCTCGCGGTTGCGCGCGATGCACGCCGCCAGCCGCTCGTGCCCGTATTCTTCTTCCTGCGTGTTCTGCGCTTCGCCGATGCCGTCGGTGCACGTCACCAGGATGTCGCCCGGGTTCAGCTTGGCCGAGCCGCGCTGGTACTCCGCGTGCGGGAACAGCCCGATCACGGTGCCGCCGTCGGTCAGCTGCTTGAACTCGCCCGTCTCGCCCGAGATCAGCAGCGGCGGCACGTGCCCCGCGTTGATGTAGTGCAGCCCGTTGCGCCGCGTGTCCACCAGCCCCATGAAGATCGAGAGATATTTCTCGCTCTTGGTGTCGTTGTAGATCATCTCGTTGAGCGAGAGCGTGAGCACTTCGAGCGAGTGCAGGTGCATCACCAGCGCGCGCAGCGTCGCCTGCAGGTTGCTCATCACCAGCGCCGACGCCACGCCCTTGCCTTCCACGTCGGCCACCACCAGCAGCAGCGTCTGCGGACCCAGGTTCAGGAAGTCGTAATAATCGCCGCCGCACTCGAAGCACGGCTCGTTCAGCACCGCGATCTCGTATCCCGGCACCACCGGCGCCGATTCCGGCAACAGCGACCGCTGGATCGACCGCGCCAGGTCCATCTCGCGCTGCAGCCGCTGCTTCTCCAGCGACTCGCGGTGCAGCCGCGCGTTCTCCAGCGCCATCGCCATGTGACCGGAGAGTTTTTCCAGGAAGTCCTGGTCGTCCGGGCCGAACTTCCCGTTCTTCGAGTTCAGCAGCTGGATGACGCCCACGATCTCGCCCGTATGGTGCCGGATCGGCAGGCACATCACGGACTTGGTGCGGAACCCCGTCTTCTGGTCGAAGCTGCGGTCGAAGAACTCCAGCGTGTAGACGTCTTCCACGTTGATGGGCTCGCCGCTCTCGCCCACCCGGCCGGCCACGCCCTTGCCGAACGGCAGCCGGATCTCCAGGTTCTCCAGACCCGACGCCACGATCGACCAAAGTTCCTTCTTCTGGTTGTCGACCAGGAACACCGTGCCGCGGTCCGCCTTGCACTCGGTCCGCGCGATCTTCAGGATCAGGTCCAGCAGCTCGGCCAGGTCGAGCGTCGAGTTCAGCAGGCGCGTCGCTTCGAACAGCAGCGAGAGCTGCGTGATGGTCTTCTGGCTCTCCTGCGCCGCCATCGCTTCCTGCACCGTCACGCTGGCGATCTCGGCGTACATCAGCCACCACTTCAGCGTCTCGTTCGAGACCGCGCCGCGCGTGTAGTTCGCGATCACGCCGGCCAGCCGCCCGCGCGCCGCCAGCGGATATACCGACACGTGGTCGAACCCCGTGCGCGCCGCGTACTCCTGATCGTCCCCGCCGAAGCTCGCCAGGCTCATGCTCTCCACCGGCTTCTTGATCTCGGCGACCTTCCCCACGACGCCGTGTCCCTTCGCCACGTAGTCGTGGCGGTGCGCCGCGTCTTTGCCGGCGGTGTGCGTCAGCCACGCCGAAGCCGACGCTTCATCCCACAGCCACAGCTCGGAGCGCTCCGCGCCGAAGTCCCGCGCCAGGATGGCCGGCACCATCGCCAGCACCTCTTCGCTCGATGCCGGCGAAGTGAAGCGCTCCACCGCCTCCGCGAACGCGGCGATGGGATCCTTGCGCGCTTCCTGCTCTGCTGCTGCCGTGCCCTTGGCGCTCACGAAACCTTTCCGGAGGCCGCCTGCCGCACTTGCTGCGCGGTCGGGTCCTTCCGCTGTGTCATGGGGGAGACTAGAGCCTCGATACTATAAGGCCGTTCCGCGGTGGTTGCAAGACGGTTAACACCCGCGTTACCGCGACAAAAAGCCGCCGGTGCGGGAGGAAACCCGTGCTCCGGCGGCCTGGGTCCCGCTCATGCAACGTGCCCTGTGCGGGCGCCCTTGTATCGCTCAGAAGCCCCTCCCATGCCCCCCGGATGGCCTGCCTAAGGTCACGGATTGGCGTTTCCCAGGCAGCCATCACCCTCCCGCCTCCCTGCATCTCCTTTCCCGTCGCCACAAAATGGCTCAATTACCGAGACTCTCAAGGAGGATGCGAGTGAAACGGACATTCCTGACACTGACCGTCGTGCTGGTCTTCAGCGTCGCGATGATGGCGCAGTCCAGCAGCTACCCGGCCGGCGGCAGCACGACCGGCTCCACCGACCAGGTGGGCACAACCAGCCAGAGCACACCCAACACCAACGCCAGCACCGATAAATCCAAGGATCGCGAAGGCAAGAAGGTCACCCTGAAGGGCTGCCTCTCGAAAGAGGGCGACATGTTCATGGTCTCCGACAAGGACCACCCGGCGGGCGTCCACCTCGACACCACCGAGGACCTGACCGCGCACGTCGGCCACAAGGTCCAGGTCAAGGGCACGTGGGAAGCCGCGTCGGCTGCCACCAGCTCGATGACCACCAGCCCCTCGACCACCGCCACGACCGGCACTGAGTCCAGCACCGGCTCGGCGGCCTCGGGCACCAGCGGCACGATGGCTGCGGGCGCGACCACCGGCACCTCGCCGGCGGCCAGCGGCTCCACCACCGCGACCACGGGCGCGACCAATCCGAACAGCACCAGCACCGAGCACGCCACGGGCGCCACCGCGCAGACGCCGAGTACCGCCGCCAGCGCCGGCACCACCGGCGGCACCGCCGGCACCACGACCACCGCCAGCGCCGGCACGGCGACCGAGACGAACCCCAGCACCATGCCGCAGTCCGGAACCACGACCGGCACGGTCTCCGGTTCGACCAGCACCACCTCGGGCTCGATGACCTCCGGCACCACGACCGAGTCGAGCTCCATGGCCGTCAAGGTCGACGAGGTCAAGCACCTCTCCGACAAGTGCGAGATGAACAAGAACCAGAACCCCACCAGCAGCAACCCGCAGTAACGGTCGCTCCAAAGCAAAAGCCGTCCGCCTAGGCGGACGGCCTTTCTCTTTCTCATGACTTATGTGGAGGCGGGCGACTCGCCCGCCAAACGGAGCGCCGGCTTCAGCCGGCAGGGGCGCGGGCAGTCCTCGCCCCGCGCTCAGTCCAGCCGAAGGCAGGACGTCAGAATCCAGCCAGGCACGTTGTGCCGGGTACCTGAACCGTAAGAGCGTGAGTCGACTTCACCGGACGACAGAAGCCGAAAGTCGCGTGTCAGTAGACTCTCGTCACGAAATTCGTCTGCAGCTGGCGCAAGCGCGCGTTCGCAACCTCGTAAAGGCAGCGTTCGTGAGCAGTTCCGGCACCGGATCCAATGTCATAGCCGTACTTAACCGCCTTGCAATATTGATCGCGGTACAGTCGCCAGCTTCTCTGAGATTGTCGCAGGCTGGCGGCTGCTTTCCGCATCGATGCTGTGACGACAGGACCGTACTTTCGCTCCTTCTGAGCGTCATTAATCCATTCGTTTGCGATTGATTCGACTAGGGAATCGATCTGCGCGTTTACCTTCTTTTGCTCTCGCCCATAGCAGTCCCGCGAGTCACGATTCGAGAAATTCTTCTGGTCACATGGGTCGCGAGGAACCGTGGGTGTTTGACCGAGCGAGGCGACTGAGCCCAGCAAGAAGAAAGCCAGCATGCCAGCCTTCATGTGAACTCCCGTTATTTGTCGTAATGCAGCAGGCTGAACACGTCGTGCCCGTCGAGCCGCGAGCGCCCCTTCAGGAAATCCAGCTCCACCACGAATCCCAGCCCCACCACGTCGGCGCCCGCGGTCTCGGCCAGGTGCACCGTCGCCGCCGCCGTCCCGCCGGTCGCGAGCAGGTCGTCCACGATGACCACGCGCTTCCCTTGGCCGACCGCGTCCTTGTGCAGCTCGAGCGAATCCGTGCCGTACTCCAGCTGGTACGTGACCTTGTGCGTCTCCGCCGGCAGCTTCTTCGGCTTGCGCACCGGCACGAAGCCCGCGTTCAGCCGGTACGCCAGCGCCGGCCCGAAGATGAACCCGCGCGCCTCGATCCCCAGCACCAGGTCCACTTTCTTCGCGATGTAGTAGTCCGCCAGCGCGTCGATCAGCGTGGCCAGCCCGCTCTTGTCCTTCAGCAGCGTCGTGATGTCGTAGAACAGGATCCCCGGCTTCGGAAAGTCCGGGATCTCGCGGATGAGCTTCTTCAGGTGATTGCAGTCCATGGATTTCTTCGGCGCTTGCGACATCCCTCTACCAGGCTCCTTCGATGCGGAATGCGTTCAGGTCTCGCGGTTGCGGCGCGTCGCTCTCCGCCACGTCGTCCACGCGCGCCGCCCGCGGACCCTGGTGCAGCTTCGCTTTGAGCGCCGCGTGCTGCTCCGGCGTGCCCGCTGCGACCACCTCCACCGCGCCGTCGGGATTGTTCCGCACCCAGCCGGCCACGCCCAGCGTCCGCGCCTCCCGCTCCACGAAGAAGCGGTAGCCCACGCCCTGCACGCGGCCCTTCACGACGTAGCGGCGGGTGATCGGTTCTGCGGCGGTCATGCGCTGGGGATTATAGTCTGCAGACTTCAGACGTCAGCCTTCAGCAGGATCGGTTCTGGCTGACGTCTGAAGTCTGATGTCTGAGGACTTCTTCACGCCCTCGACAAATACGCGCCCTCGCTGGTGTCCACGCGGATCTTCTCGCCTTCGTTGATGAACGGCGGCACCTGCACGATGAGCCCCGTCTCGGTCTTCGCCGGCTTGGTCACGCTCGAGGCCGTCGCCGCCTTGATGCCCGGCTCCGTCTCGATGACCGTCAGGTCCACCGTTTGCGGCAGCTCCACGCCCACCGCCTTGCCCTCGTGGAACTCGATCTTGATCTGCAGGTTCGGCGTCAGATACTCCACCGCGTCGCCCAGCGTGTCCCGCTTCAGGTTCGTCTGCTCGTAGTTCTCGGTGTTCATGAAGTAGTAGTCGTCGCCGTCCTGGTACAGGTACTCCATCTGCACCTCGTCCAGCACCACCTTGTCCACCGAATCTTCCGCCCGGAACTTGTAGTCGATCATCGAGCCGGTGCGCAGGTTGCGCAGCTTCGCCTGGATGAACCCGCGCTTGTTGCCCGGCGTCCGATGCTCCACCGAGAACACCTGGTGCAGGTCCTTGTTGTGCATGATGACCGCGCCGGGGCGCAGCAGGGTCGCAGTGATGGCCATGACTTCTACTTCTCCTTACCGTTCGCTTAGACGATTTGCCGCCGGATCGCGCCGCCTGGAAGGGGCGCAAAGGCAGGAACAAACAATAGATTTTACACGATTTGTGGCGGAGGGACCTATCCGCGGCTGCCCGCCGCTAGCGGGCGATTCAGCTCATGCCCGCGCCGCGCGGAAGGATCACCGGTGGCGACGCGTTCTGCTGCTGCTGCGGCTGCGTGTAGATGCGCTGCGGCGCCTGCGGCGCCTGCATCGGGTCGGCCGCCACCCGGTTCATGTCGATCTCGATCGCGCGCTGCAGCACCATGTCCACCGTCGAACCCGGCTCGAACCGCACCTCGTTGCCGCGCGTCAGCATCGCCGTCAGCAACCCGACGCCCGCGCCGATCCCTGCCCCGATGCCCGCGCCCTTCCCGCCGCCCACCCCCAGACCGATCAGCGTGCCGGTGCCGGTCGCGGTCGCGATCGTCGCGGCGTCCCGCCCCTTGGTGCCTTCCGCCTTCACCGTGCCTTCCTTGTCTTCGACCCGCTGCGAGTCGCTCGAATCCGACGCCCCCACGTTGCTCGCCATGTTCACCATGTAGCCGTTGGGATAGACCAGCCGCGTGAAGTGCATCTGGATCTCGGCGCGCCCCTTGATCCGCCCCGCCCGCTTCGCGCTGTCCACCACGCCCTGCACGTACGTCCCGGCGGGATCACCACCTGCCCATCCTGCACCACCGGGAACGACGTCTGCAGATACACCGCGTCGCCCGGCTGCGCCGTCTTGCTCGAGATGGCGTTCTTCAGCACCAGCAGCACCCGCGTCCCGGCCGGAACGCTCACCACCGGCTTGGCATGGGTGGCAGCCGGCTGCGCCTCCGCCGCCGGCGCCGCCGGTTGCTCCTGCGCGAAAGTCAAAACGCTCAACAGGACGAGCCCGAACACGACCAGCCGCTTCATGGCGACGCCTCCGATCCTCGCAAACAGGATTCTCCCGCTCCGAGATAACCCCGCGCAAGCAGAGTTGTTTCAGGATTTGTAAACCTGTGTAGCCCGGCACTTCGCCAGCCCAAGTGGAACCGTCGAACCAGGGCCACCACGATCCGGCGCAGGCTCTGTTCTCCTGCCGTGTCCGATGTCACAGACGACGATTCACTTCCGAGCGTTTACTGGCGCACCATGCCAAGCCCGAAGGGCGGGCTGTTCTAGAACTGGAAGTACAGGAACGGGCTTTCCTTCTGCAGCAGCAGGATGGTCACCAGCAGCACGAACGCCATCGCGTACGCATACCGCGGCTTGGGCTCCAGCTTCATCTCCCACGAGTTGGGCGCGAAGTTCGCCACCGCCCACGCGAACCCGATCATCGCGACGTAGAACCCGTTCAGCCGCGCCAGGCTCAGGTCTCCGATGCCGGCCGCGCCGAACATCTCGCGGAAGATGCCCATCGCCTGGCCCAGCGTCGCCGCCCGGAAGAACACCCAGCCGAACACCACCGCCAGGAACGTGATGCCGCGCGCCACCGCCACCGACTTCGGCACCAGCCCGCGCTCCCGCAGCAGGTGGTATCCCGCCAGCAGCACGCCGTGGTACAGGCCCCAGCACACGAACGTCCAGTTCGCCCCGTGCCACAACCCCCCGAGGAACATCGTGATCGCCAGGTTCAGCGCGGTGCGCGCCGTGCCGTGCCGCGACCCGCCCAGCGGGATGAACAGGTAGTCGCGCAGCCAGGTCGAGAGCGAGATGTGCCACCGCCGCCAGAAGTCCGAGATGTTCTGCGCCTTGTACGGCGAGTTGAAGTTGATGGGGAACTGGATGCCCAGCAGGTGCGCCAGCCCCACCGCCATGTCGCTGTAGCCGGAGAAATCGAAGTAGATCTGGAAGGTGTAGCCCAGCACCGCGAGCCACGCCGCCACCGCGCCTTGCCCGCCAGGCGCCGCGAAGTACGCGTTCACCGGGCCCGCCAGCTGGTCGGCGATGAGCAGCTTCTTCGCCATCCCGATCACGAAGAAGTAGCTCCCCACGCTCGCCTCCGACCACGGCAGCTTCTTCTTCAGGTCGTTGAGCCGGTCCTCGATGTCGGAATACCGCACGATCGGCCCCGCCACCAGGTGCGGGAACAGCGCGACGAACGCCGAGAAGTGCAGCAGGCTCTTCGCCGGCCGCACGATCCGCCGGTAGATGTCGATGGTGTACGACATCGAGTTGAAGGTGTAGAACGAGATCCCGATCGGCAGCACGATGTTCAGCATCGGCGCCAGCCCGCTCATCCCCAGCCGGTACGCCGCGTCGTTCACGCTCGACGCGAAGAACCCGTAGTACTTGAAGAACCCCAGGATCGACAGGTTGAACGTCATCGACGCCGCCAGCCAGCGCTTGCGCACCTTCGGGTCTTCGCTCGCCGCGATCTTCTCGCCCGCGATCCAGTCCACCGTGGTCGACGCCCACATCAGCGGCAGGAATCGCCAGTCCCACCACCCGTAGAAGACGTAGCTCGCCAGCGTCAGGAACGCCAGCCGCGGCGCGTTCCTCCGCATCGCCCACCAGCCCGTCAGCACGATGGGCAGGAAGACGAAGAGGAAGACGTAGCTATTGAACAGCACCGGTCTTCGCCTCCTTCCGGTCCAGCATCTTGTGGGTGATGAGGTCGGCGTTGCGCTCGTCGATGTGCGAGCCGTCGTAGAACCAGTCGTTCTGCCCGCCGAACTTGTCGGTGGTCGAGAAGTCGTAGACCTCCACGCCGTGCTGCTGCTTCAGCCGCTCGAGCAGCTGCTTCACTTCCTCGTAGCGCTCGGCGTAGCCCTTCGAGTTGACCGCCGCGATCACCCGCGGATGCAGCGTGGTGATGAACAGCACGACGCGCGCGCCGCGCTGCTGCCCGTAGCGGATCATGTCCTCCAGGTACCCCACGCGCGCCGCATCCAGCTGGGTGTAGCCCTGGAAGCGCGCCACGTAGTCGGCCGCCACCACGTCGATGCGCCGGTCCAGCGGATACTTCCCTGCCGCCCGCTCGCGCTCGTACAGCACGTAGTGCAGGTAGCCGTCCGCGTCGAACCGGTTCCACGTCGTCGGATACCCGACGATCGCGTGCCGCAGCGACCGCCACGTCAGCTTCGTCTCCTCCCACGAGTACAGCCGCGTGAACTTCTTCCACTTCGACAAGCGGCTGCCGCCCGGCGCCAGCTCGCTCAGCTCGTCCGAGATCGCCAGCGCCACGTTGCTCGGCCGCGCGTTGTGGAACGACTCCACGTCCACGCCGATCAGCAGCAGCTTGGGCTGCGCACCCGCGCGCTCCACCGCGTAGCGCAGCATCACGTAGTCGTCTTCCGTCATCGCGCCTTCAACCGTCGCGTTGAACGTCGGCAGCCCGGTGAGCTCCTGCACCAGCGCCGGCTGGATCTTCATCGCGCGCGACGAGCCCAGGATGAGCGCCTCCGGCTTCACCGCCGCCTGCTTCAGCAGCTCCGTCTTGGTCGCCCGCACGTTCCAGTTGACCGTCGGCAGCAGCTTGGGCGCGTGCAGCCCGGTGGGATTCACGAAGTAGTTGGCCGCGCCGATCACCGCCAGCGCCGCTCCCAGCGCGCTCAGGAACCGCCGCACGAAGCCGCGCCAGGCCTGCTCCTCCGCCGGGGCGGGTGCGTTGCCGGCAGGCGCCTCCACGGTGCGGGTGAGTTCGGTGGCCATGTGCGGAGTGCCACGATTATCGCATGCAGCCGCGCGCCGGCTGCCGGCCGCAGCAACTCTCCTGCCACACTTTTCCACCAGTAAATCCGCCTGCGATGGCAACTCCCCTCGCCCTTTGCGATTCCCTACTGAAGGTCGTCCCCGGCACCCCGCTCGAGATCCCCAACAGCCACTCGCAAGGAGGAGATTGCCATGAAGGTCCGCGACATCATGACCCCCAACCCGCGCACCGCTGAACCCGACACCACGCTGGAAGAGATCGCAACCCTGATGAAGCAGGAAGACGTCGGCGTCATCCCGGTGATGGAAGACAACCGCGTCACCGGCATCGTGACCGACCGCGACATCGTCGTGCGCTGCATCGCCGCCGGCAAGGATCCGATCGAGTGCACCGCCGAAGACATCATGTCCGAAGGCGTGAACACCATCGCGCCCGACGCTGACGTCGACGACGCCGCCGACCTCATGTCCGAGAAGCAGGTCCGCCGCCTCGCCGTCGTCGACAACGGCCGCCTCGTCGGCATGCTCTCGCTCGGCGACATCGCCGTCAAGACCGGCGACGAGGAGGAAGAGACCACCGCCGAGACGCTGGAAGAAGTTTCCAAGGGCGTGAAGGGCACGGCTCGCCACGCCTCCGGCCGCAACGCCGGCCGCAACGCCGGCCGCAACGAACAGGAGTTCGACGAAGAGAGCGAGGTCGAGATGGCCGGCTCGGGCGCGCGCCAGAGCGGCCGCGACCGCGCCAACTGGAACCAGGGCGACCGCGAAGCCGCGCGCGGCGGCGACTCGCGCCGCGTGGCCTCCGCCGAGCGCTGGGAGGGCGGACGCGGCTCCAACGATCGCGAAGCCGGCCGCATGCAGCAGTCGCAGTCCGGCCGCGGCTCGCAGCAGCCCAGCGTCCGTGGACGCAGCGAGCGCAACGACCGTCGCGCCGACGAGCGCCCGCAGGGCCGCAACGGTCGCGACGACCGCCGCGAGCGCGAGGAGAAGCGCGCCGGCCGGAAGCAGGCCGCGCAGGGCGTCTCCAACCGCAACCTCAGCCGCGAGAACGCCCGCCAGCAGAAGGTCGCCCCGAAACGTGCGGAAGCCCGCGGCAACCGCAACGCCGGCCGCAAGCGCGCTTCCTGATTCGTGTGGAGGCGGGCGACTCGCCCGCCTCCATCTCACATCACACTTCCCTGAGAGGGAGGACCCCATGAACGACTACGAACGCATTGGTGATTACCAGCCTTCGGACCGCTCCAGCTTTGGCCTCGGCCTCACGCTCCTGCTCATCGGACTCGGCGCCGGCGCCGCCGCCGCCCTGCTGTTCGCGCCCCGCTCCGGCAGGCAGATGCGCAAGCTCCTCCGCCGCAAGTACGAAGACGCGGTGGACACACTCGAGGAGAAGCGCGAGACCTGGATGGAGCGCGGCTCCGACCTCGCCCGCAAGGGCGCCGCTCTCGCCGAAGACGTCCGCGAACGCGTCGAGCCCATCCGCAAAGCCGCTCGCAACCGCTGATTCGAGTGAGAAGGTAGCAAGACAAGAAGCAGGAAGAATCGCGCGGGCTCCCGGGCCCGCGCTTCTTCTGTCCACTGTCCACCGTCCACTCTTCTGTGGAGGCAGGCGACCTCGCCCGCCTTTTTCTTCTTTCCCTTCAATTACTTACCACCTTGAAATGAGATTAATACATCTCTTTATGAGATTGATACTTCTCTTTTAGGGAGTTATCTGTTACAGTCCTCCCCGTCTCAACTGGAGGAAACAGCAATGGCTTCCGCGATACAGGATCGTTCCGAAGCATTCGAGCGGGTTCAGCGCCGCAGCATGATCGCCGTAGTGGTCATCACGCTTACCTTAGGCGGCATCGGCCTGGCCATGGCTCTATCGCCGCAAGGCGCTGTAGGCAACAGCGCGAACCTGCCCTGGTGGTTGCTGCCCATCATCATCGCGACGATCGCCCGCTTGCTCGCCACCTCGCAAGGTCGCCACTTCACGCCCGACTCGCCCGAGGTCAAGGTCGCGATGCAGGACGAATGGCGCAACAGCAACCTGATGCGCGCCGCGCGCGGCGCCCTCATCGTCGTGCTCATCGGCCAATGGCCTCTCGGCCTGATCTTCGGCTTTCTCACCCGTCCGGGACTCACCCCGCCCCGCATTGCGAGCGCCATGGCTGCCGCCACCATCATGCTGGGTATCGTCTCTTTGGCCGCGTTGTTCTTCTACTACGACCGGGAGTAGCCGATGGACGACGAAAGGCTTACGAACACTCTCAAAGTCCAACGCGCCATCCACGACCTCACGCAGGCCGAGCTCGCGTTGCGCGCCGGCATCACGCGCCGCTCGGTGAACGCCATCGAGACCGGACGCATGGTCCCTTCGGTCCTGCTCGCTTTGCGGCTGGCCCGCGTCCTCGGCGTTCCGGTCGAGACGCTCTTCACTCTCAACGGCAAGCAATAGCGCGGGCCTCCGGGCCCGCGCTTTTTCTGTCCACTGTCCACCGTCCACTGTCCACTCTTCTGTTGTAATCTTCCCTCCCCCGGCATTTTCCCGATGGCTTCCACCCACAGCGCCCGCGCCCGCCGCCAGTTCCTGCGCCTCGCGCTCGCCTGTTTTCTTCTCTCCGCCGCGCTCCTCGCGCTGCTCGAGCGCACCCGCGCCTTTCAGTGGCTCGAGGCCGGCACCTACGACGTGCGCGTGCGCGCGACCGCACGGCCCGGCTCCGCCGACCCCAACATCGTCATCATCGACGTCGACACCGCCAGCTTCGACCGCCTGCGCGAGCGCCTCGGCCGCTGGCCCTGGACCCGCCGCGTCTGGACCCAGCTCGTCGACTACGTCGGCCAGGGCCGCCCCAAGGCCATCGTCTTCGACGTCTTCTTCGCCGGCGCCAGCGAAGATCCCGCCATCGACCAGGAATTCGCCGCCGCCATCGGCAACAACGGCCGCGTCGTCCTCGCCTACACCTTCACCGCGCAGGACGAGGTCGACTTCGCCACCACCGACCGCGAAGCCGTCCTTGCGAAGTGGCATCTGTTGCAGCAGGAGGCCCGCACCGGCGTCGCGCAGGGCGAGCGCATCTCGGCGGAGAACGACCCCACGCTGCCGCTGAACACGCCGCTGCCGCAGCTCGCCGCGGCCGCCGCCGGCCTCGGCGCCGCCAACGCCACCGTCGATCCCGACGGCGTCATCCGCCGCGTCCCGCTCTGGTTCCTCGCCGGCTCGAACGCTTATCCCAGCGTCGGCCAGCGCGCCGCGCTGCTCGCCGGCGCCACCACCTCCACCCATCCGCGCGATGTGGGTGAGCGCGAAGCGAGCGCTGGCCCGCGCGAGCGCAGCGCGAGGGCGCAGCCGCTTGCTGCGGAGCCCTTAGATAAAGACGGCCGCCTCCTGCTCCAGTGGCACGGCAACGTCGATCGCGACCCGCAACTCACCCGCGGCCTGTTTCCCTACCGGCGCATCCCGCTGCGGGAGCTCGCGAAGGTCCCGCCCGCCTTCTTCCAGGACAAGATCGTGCTCGTCGGCGCCAGCGCTCCCGGCATCCAGGACGTCCATCCCACGCCCTTCGCCGAGGTCACGCCCGGCTTCCTCGCGCACGCCACCGCCATCGACAATCTCCTCCACGGCGAGGGCATCCACCCCGCGCCGCGCGCCGCGTTCTATCTCGCCGTCCTGCTGATGGCAGCCCTCGGCACCCTGCTCATCGTCCGCGTCGACGCCGGCTGGCTCGACAACGTCGCCGCCCTCGTCGTCCTCGCCGCTTATCTCGCGCTCGGCTACTTCCTGTTCGCGCGCTGGGCCACCTGGCTGCCCCTGGTCGCGCCCGTCTCCGCCTTCGCGCTCGCCTATCTCTCCACCGGCGCCGTCCGCTACGCCACCACCGGCCGCGAGCTGCGCCGCACCCGCGGCACGCTCGACCGCTACATCTCCCCGCAGCTCGTCAGCTACGTGCTCGAGCACCTGGATTCCATCAACCTCGCCGGCGAGAAGCGCGAGCTCACCATCTTCTTTTCCGACGTCCGCAACTTCACCACCCTCACCGAGAAGACCGACCCCACCGAGCTCATCGCGCTGCTCAACGAGTACCTCGAAGCGATGACCGAGATCGTCTTCGCGCACGACGGCATCGTCGACAAGTTCATCGGCGACGGCATCCTCGCCTACTGGGGCGCGTTCACGCCCGGCAGGAACCACGCCGAGCTGGCCGCCCGCGCTTCCCTCGCCATGATGGCGCGCCTCGAACAGCTCAACCTCAAGTGGGCCGCCGAAGGCCGCCAGCAGCTCGCCATCGGCGTCGGACTCAACACCGGCGAGGTCGTCTTCGGCAACGTCGGCAGCGGCAAGAAGATCGAGTTCACCGTCATCGGCGACCCGGTCAACCTCGCCGCGCGCCTGGAAAGTTTGAATAAGGAATACCGGACCTCGATTATCATCAGCGAGCACACGCTCGCTCGCCTCGACGGCATCGCCCGCGTCCGCCCGCTCGGCGGCGTGAAGGTCAAGGGCAAGACCGTCGAGACCCAGATCTTCGAACTGCAAGGCATGGAAACGCGATCTTCCAGCACGGCGGGCGTGGGATCGTGATCACGGAGGGGCGCGGCTTCCGCCGCGCCGGTGGAAGCGCCGGCCTTGAGGCCGGGTGAAAAAGTGCGAGCGAAGCGAAGCGCGAAGAAGGCCGCAGGAGGAAAGGCAATGAACTGGATGGGAACCGCACTACTTTTGTTGATCCTTGTCCTCGCCTCGCCCGCCTTCGCCTCCCCGCAGCTCGGCGGCCTGGGCGGCCTGCTCAAGAAGAAGGACAAGCCCCAGCAGACGCAGCAGTCCGACGCCGACAAGAAGAAGGCGGAAGAGGACAAGAAGAAGAAAGAGGAAGCCGACAAGAAGCTGCTCTTCGCCGACGACGGCGGCTCCTCCAAGCAGAAGAAAGATACGACCGCCATGGGCTTCAGCGGGCTCAATCCCGACGGCACCGTCGAGAACGCCGTGCTCGAGGCCAGCCCCTCCGCCGAGGATCAGGCGGCCGCCGCCGCGCTCGGACAGACCAGCCTCAAGCCCGGCGAGCTCCAGGCCTTCCTCACCGAGGGCAGCCTGAGATCCAAGGGAGGCAAGTAATGACGCTCCGCATCCGCTGCCTCATCGTCCTCGTTCTGCTGGCGGCTCTCGCGCTGCCCGCCGCCGCCCAGTTCGGCGACGTCCTCTCCGGCATCGGCAAGGCCAAGAAGGTCGCCGACGCCACCACGCCCTGGACCCCAGAGCAGGAAGACCAGATCGGCCAGGCCGCCGCCGCCAAGATCATCCACATCTTCCCGCTCTATCAGAACGAGGCCGCCACCAGGTACGTCAACCTGGTCGCCGCCTCGGTCGCGCAGTTCGGCAAGCGCAACCTCCCGTACCACGTCGCCATCCTCGACACGCCCATCGCCTGGGCCTGCGCCATGCCCGGCGGCTACGTCTTCGTCACCCGCGGCGCGCTCGAGAAGATGAAGGACGAAGCCGAGCTCGCCGGCACCCTCGCTCACGAGGTCGCCCACGTCGACGCCCGCCACCTCGAGAGCATCATCCGCAACAAGAAGCTCACCGGCCTCGCCGTCGACGAAGGCATGTCGCACGTGCCCTACAACGTGCTCGGCGGCCTCGCCAACCAGCTCGTCACCCAGGCCCTCACGCAGAACTACGGCCCCGACAAGGAGAACGACGCCGACAAGAAAGGCACCGACTTCGCCGCGCAAGCCGGCTACCAGCCCAGCGGCCTCAAGACCTTCCTCGAGACGCTGGCGACCTTCGCCAACGATCCGGCCAACAAGCAGAAGACCGGTCTCTGGAACGGCAAGACGCACCCGGCCTTCTCCACCCGCGTCGCGACCCTCAACAAGCTGCTGGAAAAATATCCCGCCACCGGGCAGACCCTGCCCGAGCGCTTCCACAAGAACACCGTCGAAGCCGAAAAGGCGGAAGCCTCCCCGGAGCCCACGAACCAGTAGCGCCGGCGTCTCGCGATAGCGCCGGCGCCCCGCCGGCTGTAGCGCGGGCGGCTCGCCCGCGCTCGAACAACGCACAATCAAAACCCCGCGCCGCGGCGCGGGGTTTTTCACTTCTGAACTCTTAGTACAGCCGGAAGTTCACTTCCACGTTCACCTGCACCGCGACCGGCTGGCCGTCTTTGCGCGCCGGCTCGAACCGCCACGTGCGCACCGCCTCGAGCGCCTTCTCATCCAGGCCCAGGCCCAGCGGACGCTGCACGCGCATGTCTTTCACGCGGCCATCCGGCCCGATCACCACCCACAGGATGACCGTGCCCTGGTACTTCGCCTTGCGCGCTTCGTCCGAGTACTCCGGATCGGGCGCGAAGATGGGCCGCGGCGCGCTCACGCCGCCGCCTACCCGGTACGCTCCGCCGCCGATGCCGCCGCCCCAACCCGGGCCCACTCCGGGGCCGCGTCCCGAACCTACGCCGCCACCCGAGCCCGAGCCAATGCCGCCGCCCGAGCCCGTGCCGTTCGAGGGCGGGCCTTCCACGCCTTTCGGATCGCCCAGCGCCGCGATGTTCGGCTGCGCCACCGCGATGTTCGGCATCACCACCGTCGGCTCCACCGCCAGCTTCGGATCCGGATTCCGAATCACCGCGCTCGGCGGCGTGATCTGGCTCAGCGCCTTCTTCGGCAGCTTGCCCAGCGACGCCTCCAGTTTGTCGCGGTCGCCGCCGCCGCCGCCGCCTCCCGACTTCGAGTTGCCCACCGGCAACACGTAGTCGCTCAGCGACGCCCCGCTCACCAGCGACACCACGTTCTTCTTGATCTCGTCTTTGTGCTCCACCACGAACATTCCCGACATCACCAGCAGCGCCACCGCGAGCGTGTGCACCACGAAGGAGAGCAGGAAGTTCGTCGGACGGACGCCGTAAGTCCCCTGGCCGAGGCCATAGAGGCTGGGCATGAATTGCCCTGCGCGGCCGGATGCCGTCGGTATCGACGGCTTGCTGTTTACGGCTGTGGCCATTGGGAAACTCACCTAGTATATGCCGCTTCCCGGTGGATTGTTCCAGAAAAGTTGCTGGACGACCCGCCTTCTCCCACCTGGGAACGCTGCATCCCGCTGTTCTTGCAGCAACATCCGGCCTGCCGAGCTAACGCCTCACTCCTCACTCGCTACTTGAAGATCGACGCCAGGAACGCCTTGAAGCGCGAGAACGCCCCTCGCTTCTTCTTCGGCTCGGACGTCGGCGGTGCCGTCGTCGCTGCGGCCCTCACGACTGGCGGGGGCGGCGGTAGCGCCTCGGCTTCCGGCACTGCCGGCAACGACGCCAGGTTCTCCCGCCCCGTCTCCGCCGGTCGCGGCGCCATGTCCTCCGCTCGAAACACGAACGGCGTGTCCACCTCCACCTGCACGCCCCGGGCTCCAGGTGATGTTTCGGGCGACGGCGACGGCGGCTCCGCCGCCGCGGGCGGGTTCGCCATCAGTCCCGCCGCCTTCGGCGCCTCGGGCTGGTCCGCGGCTCGCAGCCTCTCCGGCGACGGCGGGCAGCCGCAATCCTCCGCCGGGTCGGCGGTGATCTCCGCAATCCTCCCCTTGCGGAACAAGACGTGCTCGTTCGGCTTCACCTGGTAGGTGGCGTCGCCCATCACCTCGCTCACCACCAGCGACGACGTGTTCTGCCCGCGCGCCTGGATGCAGGTGTCGCCGTTCGCGTGGTTGCGCACCGCGAACTGGAACCGGCCCGGTCCCGGCAGCAGGATGCGGAAGTCCGGGGTCACGATCGTGTCGGCGGAGGTCGCCAGCTTGTAGTCGGTCTCCAGCGCTCCCGTGCCCAGGCCGAGCATCAGCGAGCTGCCGTTGCCCGAGGCGCTCACTGAGATGCTGGTCTGCGGGCAGACGCGCACGTTGCCGCCGCGCGCCAGCTTCAGCCGCGCCGCCGCGTCGCCGGCCGTCACGCTCGCGCCGCTCATCACCGTCGCGCCCGCGCCCGTCAGCTGCACCGAACCTTGCACCGTCGCGTCCGAGGCGAACACTTCCCCCACCGGCTGCTGCGCGCCGACGAGCACGGCCCACGCCGGCAGGAGCACGAGAAACCAGGAACGGCGAACGAGGAACTTCATGGGCAAGGTCCCGAGCGGACCGGGAGGACTAATTTTCCGCCGAAAGGTCGTACTTGTCGATGGCTGCCGCGATCCCGAACCGCCCGCTCGGCTCGCGGTCGATGCGGATCACGCGTCCCGAGCAGTGGATGCGCAGCGCTTCCGTCAGCGTGATCTCCGGCGGCAGCGTCAACGTGAATTCCACCTCGCTGCCCTCGTCCGGCGCCGACTCGAGGTAGAAGAACACGCCGCGCGCGCTCACGTCGACCGTCTCGGAGGTCAGCTCGTTGTCCGCCTTCACCCGCACCTTCACCGGCAGCGCCAGCGGAAGCCTGCGCGTGGTGCGCTTGTCCGCACCTGTCTTGGTCGACATCCTGGGAACCTCGTTGGAAAGGTGGGTAAGTTTGGCCTCGAGCCCCAAGATTGTCAATCCGGCAGCTCTGCTCGGCGGTGGCGGCACTGCTCCTGCCCTGGCCAGGAGCCTCTCCCTACATCGCCAGAAAATTCTTCAGCATCTCTCTTCCGTTCTCCGTCAGCACGCTCTCCGGATGGAACTGCACGCCCTCCACCTTCGCCTCGCGATGCCGCAGGCCCATGATCACTCCCTCGTGCGTCCGCGCGCTCACTTCCAGCTCCTGCGGCAAACCCTTCTCGCTCACGATGAGCGAGTGGTAGCGCGTCGCCGTCAGCGGCGACGGTAGCCCGCGGAACACTCCCTTGCCGTCGTGCTCCACCTGGCTGGTCTTGCCGTGCATCAGCTTCTCCGCCCGCACGACCTTCCCGCCGAACGCCGCCCCGATGGCCTGGTGCCCGAGGCAGACGCCCAGCACCGGCGTCTTGCCCGCGAAGTGCCGGATCAGCTCGATCGAGATGCCCGCCTCCTGCGGCGTACACGGCCCCGGCGAGATCACGATGTGCGTCGGCGACATCGCCTCGATCTCCCGCGGCGTGACCTGGTCGTTGCGCCGCACCTCGACCTTCTCCCCCGACTCCCCGAAGTACTGCACCAGGTTGTAGGTGAACGAGTCGTAGTTGTCGAGGACGAAGATCATTCGCCGCGCCTCGCTAGTTCGACCGCGCGCACGACCGCGCGCGCCTTGTTCACGCATTCCTCGTATTCGTTTTCCGCGACAGAGTCAGCCACGATCCCGGCGCCGGCCTGCACGTACGCTTTCTTCCCCTGCATCAGCATCGTCCGGATCGCGATGCAAGAGTCCAGGTTCCCGGCGAAGTCCGCGTACAGCACCGAGCCGCCATAGACGCCGCGCCGCACCGGCTCCAGTTCCTCGATGATCTCCATCGCGCGCACCTTGGGCGCGCCCGTCAGCGTGCCCGCCGGGAAGCACGCGGCGAACGCGTCCAGCGCGCTCAGCTCGCCGCGCAATCGCCCTTCCAGGTGCGACACCAGGTGCATCACGTGCGAGTACCGCTCCACGTACATCAGCTCGCGCACCTTCACCGAGCCGTACTCGCTCACGCGTCCCAGGTCGTTGCGCCCGAGGTCCACCAGCATCACGTGCTCGGCCCGTTCTTTCTCGTCGCGCCGCAGCTCTTCCTCGAACCGCTTGTCTTCCGCCTCGCTCTTGCCGCGCGGCCGCGTCCCCGCGATGGGGTGGTACTCGAGCTGCCGCCCGCTCACCTTCACCAGCATCTCCGGCGAGGAGCCCAGCACGTGCGTGTCGTCGAACCGCAGGAAATACATGTAAGGCGACGGATTCACCCGCCGCAGCGCGCGATAGATGGCGAACGCGTCCACTCCCGGCTTCAGCTCCAGCCGCTGCGAGAGCACCGTCTGGAACACGTCGCCCGCCGCGATGTACTCCTTGGTCTTCGCCACCGCCTTCAGGAATTGGTCGCGCGGCGTCGTCATCTTCGTCGCCAGCTCGCCCCGCGCCGCCTTCCCCGCCCGCCGCCGGCTGCCCGCCGCCAGCTTCTTTTCCATCTGCTCCAGGTCGTGCGCCGCGCGCTCATACGCCTTCCGCGGCGACTCCGCGCGCAGGTTCGCCGTCGCGATGAGGTGCAGCTGGTGCTTCACGTGGTCGAACACCAGCAGCCGGTCGAAGAACATCAGCACGCAATCCGGCAGCTTCAGGTCGTCTTTCGCGCGCGCCGGCAGCCTCTCGAGCTGCCGCACCGCGTCGTACGAGAAGTAGCCCACCGCGCCGGCGGTGAACGGCGGCAGCCCCGGCACCTGCGCGGGCAGGTGCTCGCTGAAGATCCGCCCCAGCACGTCGAACAACCCGGCCTGCTGCTTCTCGCTCTGCCCGCGCCGGTCGATGCGCACCTCGTCCCCGCGCGCCGACACGATCTTGTACGGGTCCGCTCCCAGGAAGGTGTAGCGTCCGATGCGCTCTCCGCCTTCCACCGACTCCAGCAGGAACGCGTGCTTCTCCTTCCCCGCGATGCTCAGGAACGCCGAGACCGGCGTCTCCAGGTCGGCGCTCAGCGTGCGCGTCACCGGCACCAGCGTGTGGCCCGGCGCCAGCCGTTCGAACTCCTTGAAGTCAGGGTAGAGCATCGGAGAGCGATGATTATACGGGCGCTTCGCGGCCGGGCTGACGGCCGGCAGCTTGCGGCCCGCAGCGCATCGCTCCGCCGCCAGCCGCGCGCCGCCTGCCGCCGGCCCGACCTTCCGGGTACACGACTAGCCACTGTCCCGCCCGCAAGTGCCTGTCGGACAATGCCCTAGCTCCGATTGACGGGGTGACGCGCCAGTGTCGTATACTGCTGCCACTTTTTCAGGGTGGTAGGTCTCCCCCGTTATGAACGAGTCGGGCCATGCCGGTTTTGTGCCCGGGAGTCGAGACGCGGTTTTCGCGTGAAGGGATAGCTATACCTTCGCGGTCCGCGGAGGAAGGAAGGCAGCTTGCAGGTCCGCTTCTGGGGAGTGCGCGGTTCCACGCCCACTCCACAAGTCGAGAACCTACGCTACGGAGGCAACACCTCCTGCGTAGAGGTCCGCATCAACGGACACATCTACATCTTCGACTGCGGCACCGGCTTCCGCGTCCTCGGAAAATCACTCTCCAAGGAATTCGGCAGTAAGGGCTTCCACGCCCACATCTTCCTCTCCCACTTCCACTGGGACCACATCCAGGGCATCCCGTTCTTCCTGCCGCTCTACGAGAACAAGGAGAATTACTTCTTCTTCCACTCCTCCAGCCGCACGCGCGGCTTGCAGCGCGCCATCGAGGAGCAGATGTCGGACCCGTACTTCCCGGTGGACATGACGGAGATGGCCGCGCACCGCAACTTCTACGACATCGAGGAAGACAAGATCGCCTTCGACGACTGCGTCGTGCAGTCCATGTGGCTGAACCACCCGCAGGGCTGCCTCGGCTTCCGCGTGGAGACCGAGGACAAGGTCGTCGTCTATGCCACCGACAACGAGCCCGGCCATCCGGTGTTCGACAAGAACGTGCGCAAGCTCGCGCAGGGCGCCGACCTCCTCATCTACGACGCCCAGTACCTGCCCGAGGAGTACGAGGCGCAGAGGCGCGGCTGGGGGCACAGCCACTGGCGCGAGGCCGTCAACATCGTGATGGAAGCCGGCGTCAAGGAACTGGTGCTGTTCCACCACGACCCGGACCACTCCGACTCCTGCATCGACTCCATCGTCCAGACCGCCAGCGAGTACTACCCGAAGGTGCGCGCGGCCTCCGAAGGCATGGAGATCAAGCTCTAGTCCTGCCGGCTTTCCCGTTCCCGCACCGGCACGCATCCCGGCGACGCTGCGCCGCCTCTAAGCTCGCAGTGCCGCGCCGGATCCTGTCCATCAGCTCGAATATCGGCTTGCTGCTCACGCGCAACGACCTGCTGGCCGTCGCGGGATACTCGGTCGCCTCGCCGCGCCGCCCGCAAGACGCTCCCATCCTGTTCTCCGCCGAGCACTTCGACGCCGTCCTCATCGGCGACTCGGTGCCGCCGCGCGTCCGCAAAGAGCTGATCGAGTATTTCCGGCGGCACTCCGACGTCCCCGTCCTCTACGTCTACGCCGACCCGCGCCGGCCCGACGAGCCGCTCGCGGATGAGTGCGTCGACGTCTCCGGCGACCCGCAGCCGCTGCTGCGCGCCATCGAGCATCACATCCGCAACCGCGGCCAGCGCGACGGCAAAGCCGCCTGACGGCAGCAATCAGCGATTAGCAATCAGCGATTAGCAAATGCTAAGGGTAGGCGCCGGCGACTCGCCGGCGCAGACCGGGCACGGCTCAGAAAGGGCGCGGATTCAGCCGTGCCGCCATCGCCCGACACCCAGTGGAGGAGTCGGCTTCACCCGACGACGCGAACCCTGACTCCCTCGCGACGAGCGACTGACGACCAGCGACTCGCTCATCGCTTATCGCTTATTGCTTATCGCTTATTGCCGATTGCTGTCCCGCTCCTTGCTTGCCTCTCGGGCCGTCTTTATACTTCCCCTCTGTCCTTACCCCGTTCCGGGAGCATTATGCGAACCATTTCCATGGAGCAGGAGATCAACCCCTGGGAATCCCAGGCGGCGCGCTTCGATCTCGCTGCGCAGAAGTTGAACCTCGACGAAGGCCTGTGGCGCATCCTGCGCTACCCCACCCGCGAGATCATCGTCCACATCCCCGTCCAGATGGATGACGGCCGCATCGAGGTCTTCACCGGCTTCCGCGTGCAGCACTCCATCGCGCGCGGCCCCGCCAAGGGCGGGGTGCGCTACGCGCCCGACGTCACGCTCGACGAGGTCCGCGCCCTCGCCTCCTGGATGACGTGGAAGTGCGCGGTCGTCAACATCCCGTTCGGCGGCGCCAAGGGCGGCGTCATCTGCGACCCCAAGAAGCTTTCCATGGGCGAGCTCGAGCGCATCACGCGCCGCTACACCGCCGAGCTGGTGGAGTTCATCGGCCCCGAAAAAGACGTCCCCGCGCCCGACATGGGCACCAACGAGCAGACCATGGCGTGGATGATGGACACCTACTCCATGCACACGCGCCAGACCTGCACCGCGGTGGTGACCGGCAAGCCCGTTAACATGGGCGGGTCCCGCGGCCGGCGCGAGGCCACGGGCCGCGGCGTCATGATCATCGCCAACGAGTCTCTCAAGAAGCTCGGCATGAACATCGAGGGCACGCGCGCCATCGTGCAGGGTTTCGGCAACGTCGGTTCCAACGCCGCCAAGCTGATGTTCGACGCCGGCTACACCATCATCGGCGTGGGCGAGTGGGACGGCGGCCTCTACAACCCCAAGGGCATCGACATCGACAAGCTGCTCGACCACCGCCAGCGCAACGGCACCATCGTCGGCTTCCCGGGCGCCGAGGCGCGGCCGACCGCCGAGCTGCTGGTCACCGATTGCGAGATCCTCATCCCCGCCGCCACCGAGAACCAGATCACCAGCCAGAACGCCGACAAGGTGAAGGCCAAGATCCTGATCGAAGGCGCCAACGGCCCCACCACCGCCGCCGCCGACGACATCCTTTCCGAGAAGAAAGTCTTCGTCGTGCCCGACATCCTCGCCAACGCCGGCGGCGTGACCGCCAGCTACTTCGAGTGGGTGCAGGACCGCCAGGGCTACTTCTGGAAGGAGTCGGTCGTCAACGAGCAGCTCGAGCACATCATGACCGCCTCGTTCGAAGACGTGGTGCGCTACGCCGAGACCCACAACGTCAACAACCGCATCGCGGCCTACATGCTGGCCATCGACCGCGTCCAGTTCACGATCAGGCAACGGGGTATCTACGCGTAGCGTCTTGTTGTTCTAGGGATCCCTCGCTGCGCTCGGGATTTCGCCTGCGGGCTCCCGCTTCGACTCGCGGTGCTCGTCTCGCTCACGCCCGCAAAACGGCTCAAGTTCACGATCCGACAGCGCGGAATCTACGCCTGATCGGGGTACCGCCGCCGCCCTCGGCCGCGGCCTTTGACTTTGACTCTGTCGCGCGGGCAAGCCGCCGCGGCGGGCTTGGGTGGGGCACCCCGTTCTGCCGGGCGCGAACTAGAATCGAGCTCACTTGGGTGGGCTACCCGGCAGCGCCGCTGAAAATCAAGGGGACGGCTGTCCGCCAGCCGTCCCCACCCCTACCACAAACCTCTGCGTATTACTTGCCGAACCGCGCGAGGCGATCCTTGAGGGTCTTCACGCTCGCGTGCAAGCCGCTGAGGCCAGGGGTACCAAAATCCACGTCACCGCATTCCACGTCGCGCGC
>DATIBR010000006.1 GCA_035457425.1 Terriglobales bacterium | reverse complement strand
GCTCCATCGGAAGGGGCCGGCACGCTGACAGTGCGTGTCTACAGCTTCTCGTACCATCGCGGCGGGCCGCCGCAGGACGAGAGCGGGCACGGAGGCGGGTTCGTGTTCGACGTGCGCAGCGTCCCGAACCCGGGGCGCGAGGAGCGGTTCCAGGCGCTGTGCGGCAAGGACGCGCCGGTGATCGAGTACCTGCAAGGGCACGAGAGCGCGCAGCAGTTCCTGGCGAGCGCGGCCGCGCTGGTGGAGGCGGCGGTGAAGGACTACCAGCGGCGCGGGTTCACGAGCCTGATGGTCTCGTTCGGATGCACGGGCGGGCAGCATCGCTCGGTGTACATGGCGGAGCAGTTGGCCGAGCGGCTGCGGGCGCGCGCGGGCGTCGAGGTGGTGGTGCGGCACACGGAACTGGAGAAGCAGCGCGCCGCCGGGAAGCCCGGCCAATGAAGGCGATGGTGCTGGCGGCGGGGCTGGGGACGCGGCTGCGTCCGCTGACCGAAGAGCGCCCGAAGGCGCTGGTCACCGTCGGCGGGCGGACGCTACTCGAGCTCACGCTGCTGCGGCTGCGCAGCGCCGGCGTGACCGAGGTGATCGTGAACGTCCACCACTTTGCCGAGGCGGTCGCCGATTTCCTGAAGAAGAATCGCGGATCCGGGATGCGGATCGAGCTCTCGCGCGAAGACGCGCTGCTCGATACCGGCGGCGGGCTGAAGCAGGCCGCGTGGTTCTTCGCGGGCGAGACGGAGCCGTTCCTGCTGCACAACGTAGACATCCTCACCAACATCGACCTGCGCCGCATGGCGGAGGCGCACGGCAAGAGCGGCGCGCTGGCGACGCTGGCGGTGCAGCAACGCGAAAGCGCGCGCGTGCTGCTGTTCGACGAGCAGGGCGGGTTGTGCGGGCGGAGCAAGGCGCGCGACGAGCAGCCGGAGATGGCGCGGCCGTGCGCGCAGCCGCAGGCGATGGCGTTCTGCGGCATCCACGTGATCTCACCGCGGCTGCTCGGGATGTGGCAGGAAGACGGCGTGTTCTCGATCATCGACGCGTACCTGCGGCTGGCGCGGGCGGGCGAGAAGATCGCGGCGTTCCCCGCGGACGAGTACGCGTGGCGCGACGTCGGCAGGAAAGAAGACCTGGCACAGGCGGAGCAGGAGTTGAAAGAGAAGCCAGAGCTGCTGCCCTAGCCGCCGAGGACTAAAATGAATCTTCTTCGACGCTAACGTCGTCCGATCACGGAACGAAAGGAATCCCCCCATGGCAACGACGACTTCCCCGACTTCCGCCCCCGCCGCAACCGTTCCTACCTATCCCGCGAAAGCCTACGGCGCGACGAGCCCGAGTTCCGGGCTCGCCCCCCTGACCATCCAGCGGCGCGCGCCGCTGGCGAACGACGTGCAGATCCAGGTCCTGTACTGCGGCGTGTGCCACTCCGACCTGCACCAGGTGACGAACGAGTGGGTGGACTTTCTGCCGACGGTGTACCCGTGCGTGGTGGGCCACGAGATCGTGGGCCGCGTGACGCGCGTGGGCAGCGCGGTGAAGAACTTCAAGGAAGGCGACCTGGCCGCCGTCGGCTGCCTGGTCGATTCCTGCCGGGCGTGCGAGAACTGCCGCGCGGGCCTGGAGCAGTACTGCTCGAACATCCCGACCTTCACCTACAACTCCGAGGACAAGATCGCGGGCGGCGTGACCTACGGCGGATACTCGCAGAGCATCGTGGTGGACCAGGCGTTCGTGCTGCGCGTGCCGAAGGGGCTGGACCCGGCGGGCGCGGCGCCGTTGCTGTGCGCGGGCATCACCACCTACTCACCGATGCGCCACTGGAAGGTGAGCAAGGGACAGAAGGTGGGCGTGGTGGGACTGGGCGGCCTGGGGCACATGGCGCTGAAGTTCGCAAACGCGTTCGGCGCGCACGTGGTGCTGTTCACGACCTCGCCCAACAAGGCGGCGGACGCGAAGCGGCTGGGCGCGCACGAGGTGGTGGTCTCGAAGGACGCGGACGCGATGCTGAAGCACGCGGCGAGCTTCGACTTCATCCTCGACACGGTCTCGGGGGCGCACGACCTGAACGCGTTCCTGGCGCTGCTGAAGCGCGACGGCACGATGACGCTGGTGGGCGCGCCGCCGCAGCCGGCGCCGGTCGCGGCCTTCAACCTGATCATGGGGCGGCACAGCCTGGCAGGCTCGGGCATCGGCGGCATCCGCGAGACGCAAGAGATGCTGGACTTCTGCGCGGAGCGCGGCATCACCGCCGACATCGAGCTGCTGCCGGTCGAGCGCGTGAACGAGGCCTACGAGCGGCTGCGCAAGGCGGACGTGAAGTACCGCTTCGTGCTGGACCTGGCCACGCTGAAGTAGAGCGGCGGGGGCGGCTCGCTCGCTCACGGCCGGGAACAATATCGTGAGACGACTTGCCGCCGCGCCGGCTCGCGGTCTACAATCCGCTCCCTGCAATGCCGGCGCGAGCGGCGCCACCGTCTCCCGCTCGCCGCCCACTCTGGAGGTTCTCATGAGCGCGCTGCCGTCTGTCCCTTCGTCGAATCCTGTCGAACAACACTACTCGAAAGGCGACCTGCTGCAGAGGATCGAGGACGGGCTGCGCGCCGCAGGTAAAGACCTGGACCACCTGACCGCCGATGACCTGGCTCCGATCGACCAATTCCACATCGGGGCGAAAGATTCGACCCTGGCGGTCGCGCGGCTGGGCGGACTGAAGCGCGGAGACAACGTGCTGGACGTCGGCGGCGGCATCGGCGGGCCGGCGCGCACGCTGGCCAGCGAGCTCGGCTGCCGCGTCACGGTGCTCGATCTTACGGAGATGTTCATCCGCACCGGGAGGAGCCTGACCGCGCGACTCGGATTGCAGGACGCGGTGACGTTCGTCCACGGGAACGCGCTGAGCATGCCCTTCCCGGACGCGAGCTTCGACGTGGTGTGGACGCAACACGCGACCATGAACATCGCGGACAAGGCGGGGCTGTACCGCGAGATCCACCGCGTGTTGCGGCCCGGCGGCGTATTCGTGATGCACGACATCCTGGCCGGGCCGGCCGCAGGCCTTCGCTTCCCCGTGCCGTGGGCCAGCCGCGCCGAGATCAGCTTCCTGTGGCCGGAGGCGGAGATCCAGAAGGCGATCGTGGCGGCAGGACTGCGTCCGGGAAAGTGGCAGGACAAGACGAAGGACGCCATGGCCTGGGTGGAAGAGCGCGTGAACACGATGAAGCAGGCGATGGCGGAGCCGCAGCGGTCGCCGGCGCCGCCGTTCGGCGTGCCGCTGGTGCTGGGACCGGACGCCCCGGCCATGATGATGAACGTGTACGAGGGATTCCAGAACGAAAGACTGCGCGTGGTGCAAGCCGCGTTCGGCCGCGCCTGAGTCCTACTGGCTCAGGGTCTCGTCGAGGGTGAGCTTGCCGCCCTTCTGCACGTCGACGATCTTCTTGACCGGCTTGTAGCCGGGCATGGTCAGCGTGATCTCGTAGCTGCCCGGGTTGAGGTAGAAGTCCACCGGCGTGGTCTTCTTCACCGCTTGCCCGTTGACGAGCACCTGCGCGCCCTTAGGATTGGTCTTCACCGAGACGCGGCCGGAGTCGGCGGGCGCTCCGCCGAAGATGCCGCCGAGCTTGCCGACTGTCTTGATGTTGTCGGTGCTGCCGGTGAGCTTGAGCGCGGGGCTGAACTGCGCGGTCTGGCCGGGCGCGGTGTCGAGCGTGCTGGAAGCTTCCAGATAACCCTGCTTGCGGACGGCGACGGTGTGGCTTCCCTTGGGCACGACGAGCTGCGCGGGCGTGACCCGGCCGGTGTCCTTGCCGTCGAGCACGATGCTGGCGCCGGCGGGGTCGCTGCTGACGGAGAGGGTGGCGGCCATCTCGGTGAGCTGCACGGCGACGACGGCGTTCTGTCCGGCGGCGACCTGCGCGCTGCGCACCGCGCTCATGTGGCCGGGCTTGCTGAAGCTGACGGCGTGGCCGCCGACGGCGAGCCCGGTGGCGGTGAAGGGAGTGACCCAGCTCGCTTCGTGGCGGCCGTCGATGGTGACCTCGGCGCCCTGCGGCGTGGAATCGAGCGTGAGCCCGCCGGTAGGCGCGGCGGCCTGGACGGGCGCGGCGGCGGGCTGCTTCTGCCGCGGAGTGCGCGCGCCGGGGGACGGTGAACCCGGGGTTGCGGCGGCCGCATTGGGAGCCGGCACAGTGGTCTGCGCCGGCGCCGCCGCCGGCGCGGGCGCGTTCCCGGCGGGCTGCTGCGGCGCATTCCGGAAGAAGAGTCCGACGACGATGCCGATCAGCAGCAGGAAAGCGGCGCCGCCGCCATACAGCAACAGGTTCTTCGACACTCCCGGCGCCGCGACAGGTTTCGGCGCAGCGGCCGGCTTGGGAGCAGCGGCCGGCGGGGTTGGCGCGGCGACTTTGGGCGCAGCAACCGGCGCGGGAGCTTGCGCCACCGGCGCCGCCGCGGGTCTTGGGGCAGGAGGAGGAGCCGCGGGCCGCGGCGCCGCGGCCGGCATGGCGGCGGGCTTGGGCGCGGCGGCGGCAGGCGCGAGCACCGGTCTGGCGTGAATGCCGCTCGGACGCGCGGCCGCGACCGGCGCGGGCGGCTGGGCCTCGACTTTCCTGTAGTTCTCGAGCGCGGACAGGAACTCGGCGCCGGAGGCGTAGCGCTCGGCGGGCGACTTCGCCAGCGCCTTGCCGAGGATCTCGCTGACGCGCGGCGGCAGCTTGGGATTCAACTCATGCGGGGGCGCGGGGGCTGCTTCGACGATCTGCTTGCGCAGCGTCTCGGCGTCGGCGGCGTCGAAGGGCTTCTTGCCGGTCGCCATCTGGTAGGCGATGGCGGCCCAACTGAAGATGTTGGAACGGATGGTGAGCGGCTCGCCGCGGACTTCTTCGGGCGAGAGGTAATAGGTCGCCTCGCTGAGCTCGCTTGCCGGATGGCTGCGGGGCACGCCGAAGTCCATGATCTTCGCGGTGCCGTCCCACTCGAGGGTGATGTTGGTGGGCTTGAGCTCGGGATGGACGATGCCCTTGGACTGCGCGTGGTCGAGGGCAGTGCAGACCTGGCGGCTGAGGTCGAGGACCTCGGACATGGGCGCGGGCTCGCCCTTGGCCAGGTTGCTGGAGAGCTTCACGCCCTCGATGAACTCGACGACGATGAAGAAGACGCCGTCGGCCTGACCGCCGCCGAAGATGCCGGCGATGTTGGGGCTGGCGAGCGTGCTGGCGGCCTTCGCGGTGGCCTGGAACGCGGGCACGACCTGCGCGGCGCCCGGGGCGTCGAGGCGCAGGGTGCGGAGCGCGACCGTCCGGCCTTTCGGGTCGGTGGCTTTGTACACCGCGCCGCCCGCGGTCGTCGCCAAGTCGGCGACGATGGTGAACTGCCCGATCTTCTGAGGTGCCATGTTGGCCCGGCTCCGGTCCTACCACCGGAGAGACGAAGTGCGCCTGGTGATGGGAAAAGATATCCGAATGGCGCGCAGGGTCAAGTGAGAAACGACGCGGTGTTGACGAGGTGGCGACGCTAGGGCTTGGGCTTCTCCGCCCCCGGCGGCGCGCTGGCCGGACGCGCGGGCATCCCCTTGAGCCAGCGGTTGTACCACTCGACGTAGCGCTCCAGGCGATGGCGCTTGAAGCTCGGGCGCTTGATGCCGTGGAACTCGCCGGGATAGACGACCAGCTCGGTAGGCACCTTGAGCTCGCGCAACGCCTGGTACATCTGTTCGCCGCCGATGAGGGGGACGTTGAAGTCGTTCTCGCCGCCGAGGAAGAGCGTGGGGGTCTTGATGCGGTCGGCGTGGAAGAACGGGTAGCTGAGCTTCGTCCAGAGGTCGGGCGCCTTCCACGGAGGGCCGAGCTCGAGGGTGTACTGGGTGACGTATTCGTCGACGCCGTACATGGCGAAGGTGAGCGCGGAGCCGGCGCCGGAGGTCGCGGCCTTGAAGCGCGTGTCGCCGGCGATGGTGTAGTCGGTGAGGATGCCGCCGTAGCTCCAGCCGCCGATGCCGAGCTTGGCGGGGTCGGCGACGCCGCTCTTGACGGCGTAGTCGGTGGCGCCGAGGAGGTCGAGGACTTCCTTGTGTCCCCAGTCGGCGAAGATGGCGCGCTGGTGCTGGGCGCCGCGGCCGCTGGAGCCGCGATAGTTGGCGGCGACGACGGCATAGCCGTTCGCGGCGAAGAGCTGCCAGTCGAAGCGGAACTCGTGCTGGTCCTGCGCGTCGGGGCCGCCGTGGATGCGCAGCAGCGTGGGCTGCTTCTGCGCGCCCGCCCAGGGGCGCGTGATGAGGCCGTGGACTTCGGCGCCGTCGCTGGAGCGCGAGGTGAAGTCTTCCACCGGGGCGAGCTGGACCTCGGCGAGCCACTTGTCGTTCTGGTGGGAGAGCCGGCGCTTCTGTCCGTTCTCGATGGCGACGACTTCTTCAGGCGTGGTGTCGTCGGAGAGGAGCGCGGCGAAGGCGGCGTCGCTCTTCGCACTCCCGCCACCGGACAGGCTTGAGACGGTGAGCTTGCCGGTCAGCAGGTCGGTGCGCTTGCCGGTGGCGAGGTCCACGCGGATGGGCACCACGGTGCGGTCGTCTTCGAGCAGGACGGCGACGGACTTGCCGTCGGCGGACCACTGGGGGAAGGCCTGCGAGCGGTCGAGCACGCGGGTGATCTCCTTGGCGCCGCCGTTCAGGTCGGCGACGGCGAGCACGCGCTGGTCGTAGGCGTAGAGCTTGGGGTCGGCGAAGCCGGAGATGTAGGCGACGCGCGTGGAGTCCGGGCTCCACTGCATCGGGCTCTCGTAGCCGGGCGGGTTGTCCTGGCCGGGCGAGGTGGTGAGCTGCCTGGGCTGCGCGCCGATGCGCGCCTCGATCGCGAAGACGTCCCAGTTGTTGTCGCGGTCGGGATCTTCCGGATGGCGCTTGGAGACGAAGGCGAGCCACTTGCCGTCGGGCGACCACGCCGGCATCAGCTCGTCGTAGTCGCCGGGCGTGAGCAGCTCGGCCTTCTTCGCCGCGAGATCGTAGAGATAAAGGTGCGAGCGCTTCTTCGTCAGGTAGCCGACGATGTCTTCCTTGAACTTGTAGCGGGTGATCTCGATGGGCTTGGGCTTCTCGTCCTTGTCGGGGCAGCCTTCGTCCTTCTTGTCGGCGGCGGCGGCTTCGTCGGCGCGCGGCTTGGGCTTGGTGGCGTCGGGCTCGGTAGCGGGCGGCTCGGGCTTTTCCGGCTTCTCCGGCTGCAGCTTGTCGGGATCGTCTTCCACGACGAGGACGAAGCGGTTGCCGTCGGGCGACCAGGCGAAGTCGGAGACGTCGCGCTTGAAGTCGCTGACCTTCTGCGCTTCGCCGCCGGACATGGGCAGCAGCCAGAGCTGCGATTTCTCGCAGGCGTCGGTGCGCGCCGAGAGGAAGGCGAGCTGCGCGCCATCGGGCGACCAGCGCGGCATGCTCTCGCCCTCGTCGCTGAAGGTGAGCTGGCGCTCCTGCTTGCCGTCCCAGCTCGCGAGCCAGATGTGCGAGACGTTCTTGTCCTTCTTGGCGTCGACCGTGCTGACGGTGTAGGCGACCCAGGCGCCGTCGGGCGAGCGCTGCGGGTCGCTGACCGCGCGGAGCTGGTAGAGGTCGTCGAGCTTCAGCGGACGCTTTTGCGGCGCGGTCTGGGCGAAGAGCGATGTGACGAGGAGGAGAGCGGTCAGCAGTGCGGTTCGCATGGCCGCGCAAGGATAACAAAGCGGCCGCGGAAAAGAAGAAGGCGGGCGAGTCGCCCGCCTCCACATGATCCGCGGCGCTTACATCTTGGGCGCTTCGATGGTGATGGGCTTGTTCCAGTCGCTGAAGGTCATGACGGCGTCGCCGGACTTCATCTGGCGCGGGAGGTTGTCGGAGCCGACGCACATGGTGGACGACGTCTCTTTGCCGTCGGCGCCCTTCACCGTGGTGGTCCAGTCGGTGCAGGTCTCGCCGTTGACGGTCTGGGTGCCGCCCTTGGTCATCTTCACGTTGGCGTCCATCTTCGGCATCTGGGCCGCGCCGCCGGCGCCGCCGCAGACGGAGGCGGGCTGGCCGGTAGCCGGCATCTTCATCCATTTCGAGCCGGCCTTGCTGTACATGTCGTTGCCGACGCGGATCATCTCGGCGGTCATGGCGCCGGTCTTGGTGGTGGTCCGCATCTTGTCGGGACAGACGACCTCCATCACCGTCTCGCCAGTGCCCGACTTCATCGTCATCTTCCAACTGGTGGCCTTCTGCATGGCCGAGGCGATGGCCGCGCCGTTCATGGCGCCCGAAGCCGCGGGCGTCATCGAAGTGCTCTTGGCGCCGTCGGACGAGGGACCGCTCGAACTGCAACCGATGGCCCATGCGAACAGGAACAGGGAGCCCAGCAGCGCAAGGATGCGCTTCATGGCAGAACCTCCTGAAAAAGGTAAGGGAGCGCGATTGTAAAAGGCGGCCGGGGAGTTGCAACGAAAATCGTCGGCGGCGAAGGTATGATGGCGCGCCGCTTCCCGCGAGGACCGTTGAAAGAGCCGAACATCGCCGCCGCGCCCCGCCCGCTGGTCGAGCGCCTGGCCGAGATGCTGTTCGGGCTGTGCGTGGCCGCGACCGTGGCGCTGGTGCTGGTGGAATCGGCGCAGCGCGTGGCGACGCCGCACCAGGTGGAGTTCGGCGAGGGCAACGTGCTTTCGACCGCGATGCGCATGGCGCGCGGCGAAGCGGTCTATCCGTTGCCCAGCCAGCCGCCCTACCACTTCAGCACCTACGGGCCGCTGGTGTACTGGATCTTCTCGCTGCTGGTGCGTGCGTTCGGCGTCAGCTTTCTGGCGCCGCGCGCGCTCAGCGTGGCGGCGATGTGCGGCGTCGCGACGCTGGCGGCGCTGCTGCTGCGGCGCTGGACAGGGTCGTGGCGCGTGGCGCTGCTGTTCGGGCCGCTCTTCCTGGCGCTGCCCGAGGTGGGGCTGTGGACCTCGGTGATGCGCGCCGACCCGCTCGCGCTGCTGTGCTCGACGCTTGGGCTGTTCACAATCGCGACCAGCGCGCGGCGCTGGCCGGTCGCGGGGCTGCTGTTCGTGGGGGCGCTGTTCATGAAGCCCACGTTCCTCGCGGCGCCGGCCGCGTGCTTCTGGTACCTGCTGGCGAGGCGCGAACGGCGCGCGGCTTTCGGGCTCGCGGGGCTGTGCGCCGCGCTCGGGCTCGCGACCTTCGCTGTCTTGCAGTCCAGGACCGCGGGAGGATTCGCGTGGCAGCTCTTCGAAGGACATCCCGAGCCTTATTCCCTGCGACGATACTTCTGGATCTTCGGTTGGGTGACGCGCGAGCAGCTCATCCCGGTGCTGATGCTGGCGGCCTTCGTGTGGCACGACGCGCGGCGGCGGATGGCGACGCTGCCGCTGCTGTTCGCCGTCACCGCGACGCTCGCCACCGCGATCGCGGGAATGTCGGGCGCGGCGAGCAATCACTTCCTGGAATGGTCGCTGGTCGTCTGCCTGGGCGCGGGGCTCGCGTACCACCTGGCGGGCCAAGCCAGTCTTTTCTGGCGGACGCTGCGCGTGTGCGCGCTGTATGGCATGTCCGCGAGCGCGCTGCTGTTCTCGTTGCTGCTGTGGATGATGCCGAACCGCAGCGAGGACATGTTCGTCGCCATCCCGTACATGCAGCGGCTGTTCCCGCTCGACGACCGGTATGAACCGGGCTGCGTGGAGCTGCAACGTTACCTGGCGGCGCGGCCGGGTCGGCCGATCATCTCGGAGAACACGGGCGCGGCGCTGCTGGCAGGCCGGCCGCTGCTGGTCGATGACCCATACGCTTACACGCAGCTGGTGGTGAACGGAAAGTGGCAGGCGCCCCTGCTCGACGACCTGCTGCGCGCGCGCGCCGTGGACACCGTGGTGCTCGCGCACGAGCCGGCGAAGCTGCGCAGCTACCACTGGGACCGCTGGCCGCCCCGGTTCCTCGGCGCGCTGGAGCAGAACTACGTGATCGAGCGCTACTTCGAGTGCACCAACGGGACGGTGGCGTACGTGCCGCGGCCACGGTGAGCGTTACACCGCGCCCTCGCGCAGGTGGATCAGCCTTGCGAACCAACACCGGGCGGGCGTAGTGTGTTCGCGAATGAGAGCCTGTGCTGCCGTCGCGGCGCTGGCGTTGTCCCTGCTGCTGGCAGGCTGCGCCAGCAAGAGCGAGCGCGCCATCGCGCGATTGCAGTCGCCGGCGGCGGAGGAGCGCCGGCGGGCAGCTGAGGAGTTGGGCGCCCTGAAAGACGCGCGCGGCGTCGATGCGCTGATCGCCGCGCTGCGAGATCGCGAGCCGGAGGTCAGCGGCGCGGCTGCGCGTGCTCTCAGCGAGATCGGCGATGCGCGCGCCCTTCCCGCACTCGTGGCCTGCTTCGCGGATGAGCGCCGCCTCAAGGCGCCGGCCACGCCCGCGCCTCCGCAGAGCGTGACCATCCATTACCTGCCGGGCGGCCGGCGCATCGTAGAAGGCCCTGACCTGGAGTTAGAGCAGGACTCCGTCCGCGGCGTGGCCGCCCGCGCAGTGATCCGCTTCGGGCCGCGCGCGGTGGAGGAACTGCTGCGCGCGATCGAGGACACGCAGCGCGCGGAAAGACACGAAGCGGCGTACTTCGCGCTGGGCGGATTACGTGAGCCGCGAGCCGTTCCCATCCTGGTCGCCGCGCTGCGCAGTGGCGATGCGCATGTCGGCGCCGCTTCCCGTGCGCTGGTGAAGATCGGGCCACCAGCGATCGAGCCGCTGTACAGCGCCCTGCCCGGAGTTGCCGACGATTTTTCCGCCCGGGTCTTCGGCCGGACATTGGGTTCAATCCCTCCGGCGGATGTCGAGCGCCTGCTTGCCTACGTGAAGGCGCGCGAGAAGGGCCCACGGCGGGCTGCGATCGCCGCGCTGGGCGCAAGCGGCAACGAGAAGGCGGCGCCGGCGCTGGCCGCCATCCTGGGCGATACGGATGTTTCCGACGACGTTAGCGAGGCCCTGAAGGCGCTCGGTCCCGCCGCCGTTCCGGCGGTGCTCAGCGTGCTGCAGAAACCGGGGGCGTGCGTGCCCTACTTCGATAACTGCAGTGAATACGTCCGCAGCAGCGCAGCTGGAGTATTGGGTTCGGTGACCGAGCCAGCGGTTTTCGAGCGCTTACTCCCCATGCTGGAGCACCCGAACTCGGAGATCGCAGAAGCCGCGGCGACGGCGATCGGATCGCAAGCCACGTCTGGGAGCAAGCCGGCGGTTGAATTCCTCGAGCGCAAACTGGAGGAAGGCGACCTGCGCATGGTGGCACGCGTGAGCAACTACTATGCCAGCACCGTCAACGGCCAGACTCGTGCCGACGCGCAAGTCCTGCTGGCCGCGCTGCGGCAGCATGGGAACCGCGACCTGTGCGAAAGCCTGCTCAACACGGGCGATGAAAAGCTGCGCCGGGCGGCGCAGGCCTGGGCCGCCGAGCATGGCTATCGCGTGGAGTCACTCCGTTTGCCGCATTGAACCGCTGGCGCGTTACGCCGCCTTCTCCGCGCGCGGCAGCTGCTCGAGCTTGGCGGCGAGGATGAAGTCGCTCTCGGTGAGGCCGTCGACCTTGTGGGTGTAGACGGTGATCTCGACCTTGCCCCAGGTGAAGGTGATGTTGGGGTGGTGGCCTTCCTGCTCGGCGACCTCGCCGACGCGGTTCACGAAATCGAGCGCGGTCTTGAAGTCGGGGAAGGCGTACTCGCGCGCGAGATGGTGCTCGTTGACGACCTTCCAAGCCGGGACTTGACGCGCCAGGTCCTGGAGCTCTTTGCCCTTCAGCGCAGGAACGCCGCCGCGGCAGGGGACGCAGTGCTTGGTAGCTAAGTCAGACATATTCGCTTCCTCACAAGACCGGAATTATAGTCCGCGCGCCGGCGAGTCGCCGGCGCCTCCCCCAGAGAGTGGGGATTGATTCGCCGCGGGGCGGGCGGGTGTGATACAAACGTGCCTCGCTCCGCCCCAGGTTGGACCCATGCCGAAGATCGCCGACATCCTGCGCAACCAGCACGTGCTCTCCGTGAACGCCGACCAGAAGGTGATGGAGGCGGTGCGGCTGATGACGGAGTTCAACATCGGGGCGGTGCCGGTGCTGCGCGACGGCGCGCTGGTGGGGATCTTCAGCGAGCGCGACCTGATGCGCCGCGTGGTGGCCCAGGGGCGCAGCCCGGGAATGACCGAGGTGGGCGAAGTGATGACCGCGAAGCCCCGCACGGTGGACGTGGAGACCGACGTGGAAGAGTGCGTCACGATGATGCGCGAGGCGGGCTTCCGGCACCTGCCGGTGGTCGACGCGGAGCAGAAGTTGCGCGGCGTGATCTCGCTGCGCGACATCGTGATGCGCGGCGGCAATCGCGGCGCGAACGCGTAAAGACAGTCTCGCGAGTTTCCGGTCTCAGTCTCCAGTTCTGTCGAGCCAGCCTGAGGCCAGCGCTCCGCTGGCGGGCGAGTCGCCCGCCTCCACACCAGTAAATTCAGTCGTCGCCGGCGGCCGCGGCGGCAGACCTTCCCAGCACCTCACGCAGGCGGCGGCTGAGCGCGTCGAAGGTGAAGGGCTTCTGCAGCAGCGCTTCCGGGTCGATGGTCGTGCCGCCCGGCATCGAATCGCCGGTGTAGCCTGACATGAAGAGCACGCGCATGTTGGGGCGCAGCGGCGCCAGCTTCGCGCGCAATTCCGTCCCGTTCATCCCCGGCATCACGATGTCCGAGAGCAGCAGGTGGATGGCGCCGATGTAGCGCTCGGCGACCTGGAGCGCTTCCATCCCGTTGGAAGCCTCGAGCACCTTGTAGCCGTTCTTCTGGAGGAACTGGCGGGTGACCTTGCGGACTTCCTCCTGGTCCTCGACCAGCAGGATGGTCTCGGTGCCGCGCTGGCTGGTGCGGACGGCCGGCGCGGCCGCGGCGTCGTCGTGCTCGGCTTCGACCACCGGCAGGTAGATGCGGAAGGTGGTTCCCTGGCCGGAGCGGCTCATGAAGTTGATGTAGCCGCCGGACTGCTTGACGATGCCGTAGACGGTGGAGAGCCCGAGGCCGGTGCCCTTCCCGCGTTCCTTGGTGGTGAAAAACGGCTCGAAGAGGCGAGCCTGCGTCTGCTCGTCCATGCCGGCGCCGGTATCGGAGACGGAGAGCAGGACGTACCGGCCGGGAGCGACGCCGGGATGCAGCGGCTCGATCTCGCCGACGGTGACGTCGGCGGTCTCGAGCTTGAGCTTTCCGCCGGAAGGCATGGCGTCGCGCGCGTTGGTGGCGAGGTTCATGACGACCTGCTCGACCTGTCCGGGATCGGCCTTGACGTTGCCCAGCGCCAGGCTGTTGACGATGGTGAGCTCGACGTCTTCGCCGATGAGCGGCGGCAGCATCTTGCCCATGTCGTTCAGGACGGCGGCCATGCTCATGATCTTGGGAGCGGCCACCTGCTTGCGGCCGAAAGCGAGCAGCTGCTGGGTGAGGGTGTGCGCGCGGTCGGCGGCCTTCAACACTTTTTCACCGTGGAGGTGGCGCGGATCCTCCCTGGGGAGCGCGTCGAGCATGAGCTCGGTGTAGCCGCGGATGACCATCAGGAGGTTGTTGAAGTCGTGGGCGACGCCGCCGGCGAGTCGGCCGATGGCTTCCATCTTCTGCGCCTGGCGAAGCTGCTGCTCGAGGTGGCGGCGCTCGGAGATGTCGCGGCCGATGGCCTGCGCGCCCACGGGGCGGCCGTGCTCGTAGATGAGGCGCGTGGCAAGCTCGAGCGTGAGGCGGCGGCCGTCCTTGGCGACGATGTCGGCTTCGTAGCGCGTCTCGCCGCCGGCGGCGAGCTTCTTCTGCATGCTCTCGATGGCGCGCGCGCGCTGCTCGGGCGCGACGATGTCGAAGACGTTCTGCTTGAGCGCCTCCTCCAGGGTGTAGCCGGTCATGGCCAGCGCCATGCGATTCACCGAGGTGACGTTGCCGTGGAGGTCGGCGGTCATGATCATATCGTTGGCGTTCTCGAACAGGTCGCGGTAGCGCTCCTCGCTCTTGCGCAGCTCCTGCTCGGCGCGCATGCGCTCGGTCACTTCCATCACGGTGGCGAGCAGGCAGTCGCCGCCGCCGAAGACGATGGAACTGGTGGAGAAATCGAGCCAGCCCTCGGTGCCGTCCTTGCGGAGGAACCGGAACTCGTAGCGGCTGGGGATGTTCTCGCCCTTCATGCGGCCGAGGTAGTTCTGGCGCATGCGCTCGCGGTAATCGGGATGGACGATGAGCCAGGGGTCGACGGCGAGCAGCTCCTCGCGGGTGTAACCGGTGATCTCGCAGAGGGCGCGGTTGACGTAGAGCAGGCGATGGCCGTCGTGGATGTAGATGCCGCAGGTGGCGGTCTCGGCAACGGCGCGGAACTTGGCTTCGCTCTCGACCAGGGCCTGCTGCGCGAGCTGGCGCTCGGTGACGTCGCGCGAGTTGACGACGATGCCGCCGACGACGGAGTCGCCGAGCAGGTTGGCGGCGGTGACCTCGAGGGTGCGCCAGCCGCCGTGCTTGTGCTTGAAGCGGCAGACGGTGCCCATGTCGCCGCTGGCCTTGTCGACCACGCTGTCGAAGGCGGCGCGCGCCGAGGGCACGTCGGCCGGGTGCATGCCGTCGAAGACGTTGCGGCCGAGCAGCTGCTCGGGCTTGTAGCCGAGCACGCGCTCGACCGAAGGGGATTCGTAGAGGATCTTGCCGTCGGCGGCGAGCAGCGTGATGATGTCGCTGCCGCGCTCGATGAGGGCGCGGAAGTAGAGCTCGCGCTGCCGCACCTGCTCCTGGGCGAGCTTCTGAGCGGTGATGTCGACGACCGTGCCTTCGAGCACTTCCCCTTCCGGCCCGTCGACCAGGTGGACGTTCTCCAGCAGCCAGAGGGGGCTGCCGTCACGGCGCTGGAGGCGGAGCTCGTAGTTGTCGAGCTGGCCTTCGCGGCGCAGACGCTCGATGGCGGCCTGGCGCTCCCTGGGGTCGCGATAGAAATCGTAGACGGTGGCGGCGAGCGCCTCGGCGCGGTCGCGGCAGCCGAGGATGCGCGCGAAGCTGTCGTTGCAGTCCAGGATCTTGCCGTCGAGCGCGGTGCGATACACCCCAGCCAGGTTGCGCTCGAAGAGCAACTGGTAGCGCTGGTCGCGAGAGACGCCGGCAGCGGGCGCAGCCTTGGCCGCGCCCGGCCCGGGATGTTTGGCGGAGTGGGACATCCGGTTCGTTCGGGGGAGCGGCATTGTCCTATGCTTCCGGCGCAGGCGCAACGCCGATTTGCGCCGGCGGCGGCCGCGGCGCGCGGACGTTTATAATCAAGGATTCGCAAGGAGCTGCAACGATGGCACAGCGCATGGTGAAGTGCGTCAAGTTCGGCAAAGAGATGCCGGGACTGGACGAGCCGCCGTTCGACACCGAACTGGGGCAGAAGATCTACGAACAGGTGTCGGCGGAGGCGTGGCGGCTGTGGGGCGAGCACGCCAAGATGGTCATCAACGAGTACCGCCTGAATCCCGCCGACAAGAAGGCGCAGGAGATCATCATCCACCACATGGAGCAGTTCTTCTTCGGCGAGGGCGCCGTGCTCCCGCCGGATTACGTCCCGCCGCAGCAGAAGCAGTGATGTAGCGCCCTCGACCCGAGGGCGCTCCCGTATGCGCGTCCTCCTCATCTCGACCTACGAGCTCGGCCGGCAGCCTTTTGGGCTGGCCTCGCCTGCGGCCTGGCTGCGCGAGGCGGGGCACCAAGTCACGCAGCTCGACCTCGCGCGCCAGAAGCTCGACGAGGGGGCGGTGCGCGCGGCGGAGCTGGCGTGCTTCTACCTGCCGATGCACACGGCGACGCGGCTGGCGCTGCCGGTCATCGCGCGCGTGCGGGAGTTGAACCCGCGGGCGCGGCTATGCGCCTACGGGCTCTACGCGCCGCTGAATGCGGAGCGGCTGCGGGCGGCGGGAGTCACGGCGATCGTCGGCGGGGAGTTCGAAGGCGAGTTGCTGAGGCTGGCGAACGGCGCGGACGAGACGCCTGCGCCCCTGCCGGCGGGACATGAGCGCTCCGCCGATGGATTCGTTTCTCTCGCGCGGCTGAGTTTTCGCGTGCCCGACCGCGCGGGGCTGCCGCCGCTGGGCGAGTATGCGCAGTTGCGCATGACGGACGGAACGCTGCGCACCGTCGGCTACACGGAGGCGAGCCGCGGCTGCAAGCACTTGTGCCGGCACTGTCCGGTGGTGAACGTCTACCAGGGCGCGTTCCGCGTGGTGCAGCGCGAGGTGGTGCTGGAAGACGTGCGGCGGCAGGTCGCAGCCGGCGCGGGGCACATCACCTTCGGCGATCCCGACTTCTTCAACGGCCCGGCGCACGCGATGGAGATCGTGCGCGCGCTGCATCGTGAGTTCCCGCAGGTCACGTACGACGCGACCATCAAGGTCGAGCACCTGCTCCAGCACGCGGAGTTGCTGCCGGAGCTGAAGGCGAGCGGCTGCGCGTTCGTCACCAGCGCGGTCGAGTCGCTCGACGACGCCGTGCTCGCGCGCCTGGAGAAGGGCCACACGCGCGCCGACTTCCTGCGCGCGGTCGAGCTGATGCGCGCGGCGGAGCTGCCGCTCTCGCCCACGTTCATCCCGTTCACGCCGTGGACCACGCTGGCGGTCTATTCGGACCTGCTGAAGACGCTCGCCGAGCTTGAGCTGGTCGAGCACGTGGCGCCGGTGCAGTTGGCCATCCGGCTGCTCATCCCGGCGGGCTCGCGCCTGTTGGAGTTGGAGGAAGTGCGGGGGTGGGTGGGCGAGTTCGACCGCGAGAAGCTGGCATATCCGTGGCGGCATCCGGATGCCGGGGTGGATGAATTGCAGCGGCAGGTGGAGGGCGTGGTCGCGCTCATCGGCAAGCACGACACGCCGCGCGCGGAGGTGTTCGGTGCGGTGTGCGCGCTGGTGCGCGATCTTTCTACGGAGATTCCCGCGTGGACGCCGCCGCCGTTGGCCGCGCGCGCGACCATCCCGTACCTCACCGAGCCCTGGTACTGTTGAGCGGAACCCACGCCCGGCCAGGTGGCTGGGATCTAGCGGACGACAGGGATCTCTTCCGCGATCCTGAAGCGCAGCTTGCCGTGCGCCTCGCGCAGCGCGGCCTCCACAACATCCGGCGACTCCCCGCGCGCGAAGATGAAGCCGAGGTAGCTGCCGCCCTCGGGGAGCGGGACGAGCTTGCGCCCGGGCTGGACGGTGATCTCGACCGACTCGATACCTGCGACGTTGCGCGCGTCTTCGATCCCGTCTACGCCCTCCAATATCCCGCCGCGCGGGATGGGGATCATCATCACGCCGCTGGCGGCGGTCTCGCGGACGACGCGCTTGGTGTCCATCCCGAGCGCGAGCCGGATGATCACTTCCTCCAGCGACATCTCTTCCTCGACCAGCGGCAGCTTGAAGCGCAGGGTCGCGGCGCAGAGGCCGCCGATAGGGCGCGCCGCGACTTCGAGCGGCCATACCCCGCGCTCGTTCAGCCGGAACTCGGCATGGACGGGGCCGTGCTTCAACCCGAGCGCGGCGACGCACTGCTCGAGCGTGCGGACGATGGCGGTCTGCTCGGCGGGCGAGCGGCGCGACGGCGTCACGTAGATCGTTTCTTCGAAGTAGGGGCCGGTGAGCGGCTCGGGCTTGTCGAACAGCGCGAGCGGGTGCGGGCGGCCGCGGTCCACCACGGCTTCGAGCGCGACCTCGTATCCGCCGATGTACTCCTCCGCCTGGATGTAGCCGCTGGTCTCCTCGCGCAGTTGCGTGATGTCGGGATCGCGGAGCAGCTTGCGGATGCGCTCGAAGGCGGCGGCGGCTTCTTGCGGCGAGTCGGCGCGGATGACGCCGCGGCTGCCGGAGAGCGCGAGCGGTTTCAGGACGCAGGGGTATCCGGTGGCGGAGGCGATGCCGGCGGTCACGGTCGCAGAGTCGGAGTCGACGGTGAAGCGCTGGAAGCGCGGCGCGAGCAGGCCGGCCTCGCGCAGGCGCCGGCGCATGGCGTGCTTGTCGCGGCAGAGGTCGGCGGCTTCGGGCGGGTGAAAGGGCAAGCCCAGCGCGGCGCAGGCGCGCGCGGCCGTGGGAGTGGGGCGGTCGCCGATGGCGACGATGGCGGCGACGCGCTGCGCGCGCGCAAACTCCACCACCTTGCGCGCGGCCTCGTCGGGCTGCTCGAAGTGCAGCGGCAGAGCGTGATCGCGCCACGGGTCCTCGAGCTTGCCGCAGCGGTCGCTGCCAAAAACGACTTCGAGCTCGAGCTTCTGCGCCGCGGCGACGAAGGCACGCGTCTGGTACCCGAGCTTGGTCGTCAGGAAGAGGACACGGGATGGGTGCGGCGCCGGCATGGTGTCAGTCCGCGCGCTCGAGGGCGAGCGCGCCACACATCGATTCTAGCGTTTGTCGTAGAGAGAGCGCAGGTGCCCGAAGTCGTGCAGGGCGATGCCGGCGAGCGCGGGCTGTTTGCCGAACTGCTTCTCGGCGCGCTTGAGCGTGCGCTCGACCTGCGGGCGCAGCGGCTTGGTGGCGTCCATGTCGGAGTCGTAGGCCTGCACGCTCAGGCCGATCCAGACGCGCTTCCCTTTCGTGGCGGCGAACTCGAGCGCCGGCTTAACCTCGGCGGCGAGGCCGCGCACCTGGTTGGTGTAGGACATGAGCGCGACCGCGTCGGTGCGCGCGATGGCGCCCGAGAGCAGCGTGCCTTCCGCGATCTTGAACTCCCCGAACCAGGGCGGGACGTCGGCCGTGAGCGGCAGGTCGCCCTTCTGCGCGCGCAGGGCGTCGAGCATCTCGAGATACAGCACCGCGGCGCGCTGCTCGTCCTGCTTCCACTCCGGGGTGTCGTAGGGCTCGGCGTCGAGGTGGATGCCGTCGAAGCGCTCCTGCGGAGTCCTGGCGAACGAGTTGAACACCTTCACCGCGGTGACGAAGTTCTCGGCGCCGGCGTGTTCGAAGGCCCAGCGCGCGTTCCCGTCGAGCGCCTCGACGCGCATCTTCTGCCGGTGCGCGGCAGCGAGGAAGGCGTGGAACTCGTCGGGGCGGTCCTGCAGGTGATCCATGGGCGCGTGCAGGAAGAGGGTGTCGATGTTGCGCTCGCGGCAGAACTTGAGGAAGGCGTCGCGCTGGGCGGGGGTCTCGGTGACGGAGTTGTCCCACACCCAGACGGCGCGGCGAGGCCGCTCGGCAGCGGCGCTCGCGACGAGTAGAAGTACCACTGCTAGCCAAGGAAGGCGCATCGTCCGGCGCCGGGGAGTCGCCGGCGCCTACCTCGTTGTAGGCGACGCGGAGATTTCGCGCAAGCTTTGGGTGGCGGAACGTTCTCTTGCTAGTTGCTGACGCACGGGCTATCGTGACGCCGCAACCCAAGCGCTCACATGCCTATCTCACCGAAGCTCGAGAAGAAGCTTTCCGAGTGGACCGCCGCCGGCGCGCTCGACGTGGGTTCCGCGCAGCGAGTCCGCGACTACGAGAACGCGCGGGTCGAGCCGCGCTTCCGCTGGCCAATCATCATCGCGCTCGCGTTCGGGGCGCTGCTGATGGGCGCCGGCATCCTGCTGTTCATCGCGGCGCACTGGGACGACCTCTCGCCCTCGAGCCGCTTCGCGCTCGTGCTGGTGATGACCGCCGGCTTCCACGTGGCGGGCGCCTTCGCGGCGGAGAAGTTCGAGAAGCTGGCGATCGCGCTGCACGCCATCGGCACGGTCACGCTGGGCGCGGGGATATTTCTCGCCGGCCAGATCTTCAACCTGGAAGAGCACTGGCCGGGCGGGGTGATGCTGTGGGCGCTGGGCGCGTGGATCGCGTGGTTCATCCGGCGCGACTGGACGCAGGCGCTGCTGGCCGCCATCCTGACGCCGTGGTGGCTGGCGGGCGAGTGGATGGTCGCGACGCAGCGGCATCACGGCAACTCGGCCGAGCAGATCCTGGCGGCGGGCATCGCGCTGCTCTCGCTGGCGTACATCTCGCTGCGCAAGACGGGCGAGCGCGACCTGGCGGGCCGGGCAATCTCGGCGGTGGGCTGCGTGGCGTTCCTGCCGGCGGCGGTCACGCTCATCCTGGAATCCCCGTTCCGGTGGTGGTGGAGCAATCCGCTGCCGTCGAACCTGCGGCTGATGGGATGGACGGGCGCGCTGCTGCTGCCCGCGCTGCTGGCGCTTCCCTTCCGCCGCGCGAAAGCGTGGATGAACGCCGTGGCGGCGCCGTGGGTGTTCCTCGGCAGCTACCTGGCCGGCTTCATCGCGATCGAGAAGAACGCGGTGCTGCCGATCTGGGCGGTGTCGACGGCGGCGCTGATGATGGCGTGGGGCATCGCGGAGGAGCGGCGCGAGCTGCGCATCCTCGCGCAGTTCGCCTTCGGCTTCGCGGCGGTCGACGCGATGGTGTGGGCGAACGACAGCAAGAGCTTCTTCGCGTTCCTGGTGTGCCTGGCTGGATGCGTGGCGTGGTGCTGGTACGGCACGCGCTACGGCCAGAAGGCGATGATCAACGGCGGCATCGCGATGTTCGGCGTCACGGTGATGTTCTTCTACTTCTCTTCCATCATGGACAAGATGGATCGCTCGCTCTCGCTCATCGGGCTGGGCTTGCTGTTCCTGCTCGGCGGCTGGTTCCTGGAGAAGACGCGGCGGCGACTGGTGGCGATGGCGAAAGGAGCCGGCGCATGAAGCTTCTGTACAAAGGACTGATCATCGCGGCGCTGCACGCCGCGCTGGTGTCGTCGCTGGGCGTGAAGCTGCTGTACGACCGGCACACGCGCCCGCGGGTGTGGGCGCAGACGCTGCCTTACGACCCGGAGCTGCCGATCCGCGGGCGCTACTTGAGCATGCAGCTGGTGGTGGAGACGGAAGGATTCGAGACGCCGCACCTGCGCCGCGAGCTCTTCCGCTGGAGATGGGGAACGAACGAGCGGCGCGCGCGGCTCGAGGTGCGCGGCAACAAGCTGGTCGCGGTGAAAGATGACAACGGCGACCGCTACATCTGGTTCTCGCCGGCGCCGGGCACGGTGCTGCCACCCTTCGAGTTCCGCGACTGCTACAAGGAGCCGGCGGAGAAGATGTCCGCGTGCATGACGGAGCGAGAGCAGGCGGAGAATACCGCGACCGTGGACGTGCCGCTCGTCGGCGTGCTGACCGAGCCGGTCTTGTATTTCATCCCGGAGCATGCCAAGGACCCGTCGCCGCGCGGCATGGGGAACGGGGAGCTGTGGGCGGAAGTCACGGTCCCGAAGGCGGGCCCGCCGCGGCCCATCCAGCTGGCGCTAAAGAAGGACGGCAAGTGGGAGCCGCTGGAGCTGCGGTAAGACGAAGTCAAAAGTAACAAGGCAAAAGGCAAAAGCTTCCGCGCCGGGGTTTTTGCCTTTCGCCTTGGTTACCGCTAACGGCGGGAACTCTGCTGCGTCCAAACCCGTATCCAGGCAGCAGGAGGGGTGTCTGCGCGGCTTGCAATTCCCGCGCGTATCCGTCAGGCTAATTGGTTTCCGCACTACTTCCGCACCATCCCGAAGGGAGTCGCACATGAGGATCCACCGTAGTCCAGGCCTGCTGCTGGCGCTCGCCTTGCTGGTACCGTTGGCGCCGGCGCAGTCCGCGAAGAGCAAGGGCAAGGCCGCGGCGGCGGCCGCGCCGCCGGCGGCGATGTCGACCAAGCCCGCCACCATCCCGCCGCTGAAGTACACCGACACCAAGCTGGCGAACGGCCTGCGGGTGATCATCGCCGAGGACCACACCGCGCCGGTGTACGGCATCGCGGTGAGCTACAACGTGGGCGGGCGCAACGAGCGCCCCGGGCGCACCGGCTTCGCGCACCTGTTCGAGCACATGATGTTCCAGGGCTCGGAGAAGGTGGGCAAGGGCGAGCACTTCATCCTGATCGAGAACAACGGCGGCGGGATGAACGGCACCACCAACGAGGACCGCACCAACTACTTCGAGATCCTGCCCAAGAACCAGCTGGAGCTGGGGCTGTTCCTGGAAGCCGACCGCATGAAGTCGCTGAACGTGAACCAGGCCAACCTCGACAACCAGCGCAATGCGGTGCAGGAAGAGCGGCGGCTGGGCATCGACAACCAGCCCTACGGCAAGTCGTACCTGGAGATCGACAACCTGGCGTACGACAACTTCAGCTACAAGCACTCGGTGATCGGGGAGATGCGCGACCTCGACCACGCGTCGCTCGACGACGTGCGCGACTTCTTCCGCATCTACTACGCGCCCAACAACGCGGTGCTCGCGCTGGTCGGCGACCTCGACACGCAGAAGACGCTGGAGCTGGTGAACAAGTATTTCGGCTCGATCCCGGCGCAGCCGGCGGCGGCGCAGCCTGACCTGACCGAGCCCGAGCACTACGGCGAGCGGCGCACCACCATCCACGACCCGCTGGCGCGCCTGCCGATGATCCTGATGGCGTACCACATCCCCGCGGGCAACACGCCCGACAACTACGCGCTGCAGATGTTCGCCAGCATCATGGGGACGGGACGCAGCTCGCGCCTCTACCAGCACCTGGTGAAGGAGAAGCAGCTGGCGACGCAGATCAGCCTGCAGACCGACAGCCGCATCGGGCCGAGCCTGCTGTACGTGACCGCCATCCCGCGCCCGGGCGTGAAGCCCGAGGACCTGGAGAAGGCCATCTACGATGAGATCGCGCTGGTGCAGAAGGAGGGCGTGAGCGCCGCGGAACTGGACAAGGCGCGGACGCTGGCGCGGCGCGCGCAGATCCAGGCGCGGCAGTCGTCGCTGACCACGGCGCGCCGCCTGGCGGACTACGCCGTCTACTTCAACGACCCGTCGCTCATCAACACCATGTACGACAAGCTCGCCGCCGTGACCGCGGAGCAGATCAAGGCCGCGGCCGCGAAGTACCTGGTCCCGACCGAGCGCGCCGTCGTCATCACCTTGCCCGCCCCCAAGCCGCAGGCCGAGCCCGCGGCCGGACAATAGGAGACCGCCATGCACAAGACCAGATCATTCGTCGCAACGCTGTTGTTGCTGTTCGTCGCGTTCTCCGCGTTCGCCCAGGAAGCCGAAAAGGGCACGTCGAAAAAAGCCGTGCAGCGCAAGAACCTGGCGCCGGTCAGCACGGAGGCGCTGCAGGTCAAGCTGCCGCGCCCGATGGAGACCAGGCTGCCCAACGGGCTCACCGTGCTGGTGCTCGAGAGGCACAAGCTGCCCACGGTCGCGTTCGTGCTGTGGGTGAAGACGGGCCAGCTGCATGACCCGAAGAGCATGCCGGGGCTGAGCGAGTTCCTGGCGGCCAACATCCGGGAGGGCACGGCGAAGCGGAACTCCGCGCAGATCGCCGGCGAGACCGACCAGCTCGGCGCCACCCTGAACACGGGCGCGGGATACGGGTCGGACATCACCAGCGTCTCCATCTCGGGCCTGGTGGAATCGGCCGACAAGATGCTCGACCTGATGAGCGACGTGGCGCTGAACCCCTCGTTCCCGCAGGCCGAACTGGACAAGTACAAGACGCGGAAGCTGGCGCAGCTCGAAGACCAGCGGTCGGACCCGAGCTTCCTCGCGAACGAGAAGTTCTATGAGGTGCTGTACCGCGACTTCCCCGCCGCGGTGATCTCGGCGACGCCGGAATCGGTGAAGGCGATGACGGTGGCGGAGCTGCAGAAGGCGCACGCTGTGCGCTTCGTCCCCGGGAACGCCATCCTGGGCGTGGTGGGCGACCTGACGCAGCAACAGGCGCTGGAGCTGGCGAAGAAGTACTTTGGCGGATGGAAGCAGGGGGCGGCGCCGGACTCCGCGCTGCCCGCGCTGCCGGCGCCGCTGCCGCGCAAGACGTACCTCATCGACCGCCCGGGTTCGGTGCAGACCAACCTGGTGGCCGGCGAGTTCGGCTTGAAGCGCACCGACCCGGACTACATCCCGATGGTGGTGATGGACCAGGTGCTGGGCGCGGGCGCGGCGTCGCGGCTGTTCCTGCAATTGCGCGAGGAGAAGGGCTACACCTACGGGTCGTACAGCAGCTTCGACGCCGACGTGTATCCCGGCCCGGTCACGGCGACCAGCGAACAGCGCAACGCCGTCACCGACGGCGCGATGCACGAGCTCACCAACGAGCTGCGCAAGATGGGCGACGAGCCCGTCCCCGACGACGAACTCAAGGAGACCAAGAACTCCATCACCGCGGTCTTTGCGCTCTCGCTCGAGAGCCCGACGAACCTGCTCAACCGCTGGCTGACCGTGAAGTATTACGGCCTGCCGCTCGACTACTGGGACACCTACCCGGCCAAGGTCAGCGCGGTGACGGCGGCCGACGTGCAGCGCGTGGGCAAGAAGTATCTGGACCCGAACCACCTGCAGATCGTGGTGGTCGGCGACGCCAAGCAGCCGGGCACGGAAGAGAAAGAGAACCCGAAGACGATCAAGGACGTGGTCGGGGGCTACGGCCCGCTGGAGATGTTCGACGCCGACGGCAAGCCGGTGAAAGCCGCCGGAGCCGCCGCGGGGAAACCCAGCGGGAAGTGATCAGGGCTTTGTGGGAGCAGGCGCCGGCGACTCGCCGGCGCCTTTTTCCAGTGTGAAGAGCGGGCCTTTAGGCGCGCGCCCAGGGAATCCGAATCAGAAGGCCTTTCAGGCCCGGGGCTAAAGCCCGACGATGACTTCGCTCCGACGCGGCGCTGAAGCGCCGCTCTTCCACCCGTTCCGACCCCCATTTGTCTTTCGGTTAACCCCCATCCTGTGCTACTTTAGGCGGCACCTCCAGCGGCTCGGGAAGTGGTTTTAGGCCGGTATCCATGCCGGTTCCGGGCCGGTCGTACCCGCCGCAAGTCCGGCGGTTTATCATCTCAGGGTCTTCCGGAGTCCAGCCTCGTATGGCGCTCGGTTTCGGCTTCAACAAGCAGAAAGTCCTCGCAGCGGCGGAGAAGGCTGTCCAGCAGGGCAAGCTCCAGTCCGCCATTACCGAGTATGAAAAGGTCACCAAGGAAGACCCCAAGGACCTGACCGTCCTGAACACCATCGGCGACCTCTACTCGCGGGTGGGCGACAGCCACAAGGCCGCGCACTACTTCAAGAAGGTCGGCGACCACTACGCCTCCGATGGCTTCACGGTGAAAGCCATCGCGATGTACAAGAAGCTGGTCAAGCTGATCCCGGGCGAGACCGAAGCCATCCTGAAGCTCGCCGAGCTCTACACCCAGCAGGGTCTCTACAACGACGCGCGGCAGCAGTACGTGCTGGTAGCCGACGCGTACATGAAATCGAACGAGCTGGACGCGGCCGCCAAGATCTTCCAGAAGATGCTGGAGCTCGATCCCGAGAACTCCACCATGCAGTCGCGGCTGGCGGACTTGTACGTGAAGCTGGGCAAGAAGGACGAGGCGAAGAGCATCTTCTTCAACGCGGCGCAGTCGCTCTACGCCAAGGGCGCGTTCGACGCCGCCGACGAAGCCTGCAACCGCGTCCTGCACCTGGACCCGGCCAACGCCGACGCGCTGATGCTGCGCGGCGCCATCGCCGCCGATTCCGGGGACGGCGCCAGCGCGGTCAAGTACCTGGAGCAGATCCCCAACGTGGATTCGCGGCCGGAGGCGCTGCGCGCCCTGATGCGCGCGCACCTGCTGCTGAACCAGCCCGCCCAGGCCGAGCCCATCGCCAACAAGCTGCTCACCGTCCACAACGACATCAACGGGCTCACCTCGTTCGCGGAATCGCTGATGTCGGCCGGACAGCTGGAAAAGGCGCTCGCGGTCTACGACCAGTATGCCGACAAGCTGCTGGCCGCCAATCCCACCGGCATCATCACGGCGCTGCACTCCTCCATCAATAAGATCAAGGAGAACGCGCCGGCGCTGCAGATCCTGCGCAGCGTCTACCTCAAAGCGCGCGACACCACCCACCTGAACGAGGTCTCCGAGCTGCTGGCGCACGCCTACGTGCAGGACGGCCAGCTCGAGAAGGCGCGCGACCTCTACAAAGAGCTCTCCGACCTCGAGCCGGAGAACACGCTGCACGCGCAGAACTACAAGCAGATCCTCGCCAAGCTGGGCGACTCGGCGTCGCGTCCCCTGACGGCGGAAGAAAGCTCGCAGGCCTTCATGGTCGACGAGCTGGAGAGCACGACCGCGCCGCAGATCGAGCAGCAATACGCGGCCGAGACGGCGGCGGCGATCCGCAACGGGCTCACGGAGTCGGAGCTGTTCGATTCCTACAACCTGCCGGCCAAGGCGATCGGGCCGCTCGAAGCCGTGCTGCCGCTGGCGCCCGAAGACGCGCAGGTCAACCAGCGGCTGGCCTCGCTGTACGCGCGCGCCGAGCGCTACGCCGAAGCCGCCCGCTGCTGCGAGGTCCTGGCCAAGCTGCACACCACCGCCGGACACGACAAGGAAGCCAAGCAGTTCGCCGACATGGCGGCGAAGTACCGCGATCGCGCCGCGGCCGCGCCGGCCAAGGCCGCCGCACCCGCCCCGGCAGCGGCGCCGCCCGCCGCGCCGGCGCCGGCGGCCCCGGCGGAATTCGGCTTCGAGGTCTCGGCCGAGGCGCCGGCCCCGGCTGCGGAAACGCCTGCCGCGCCCGCGGAGTTCGGCTTCGAGGTGAGCGTGCCCGCGGCCGAGACCACGCCGGCGCGCGAAGTCGACCTCTCGAACGAGTGGGAGACGATGGTCGCGTCCGAGCCGTCTGCCGCGCCGCTCGCGGTCGATGCGGGCAAGGAAGCCGCCGACGAAGCGCGCTTCTACCTCGGCCAGTCGATGTTCAACGAGGCGCGCGGCGCGCTGGAGAAACTCGAGCAGGTCGCGCCCGGGCATCCCGACCTCGCCGGTCTGCGCGCGGAGCTCGAAACCGCCGCCGCGCCTGCTCCGGCGGCACCCGCGGCCAGCGAGCCGAGCGTCGCGGAGTTCGTGTTTGATACCGCCGCGATCCAGGCCACGGTCGAGCCGGAGGCCGCACCCGAACCACCGCCGCCTCCGCCGCCTCCCGCGAAGCCCGCACCCAAGCCGGAAGCGCCGAAGCCGGCGGCCAAGCCTGCGCCGGCGCCCGCAGCCGCCGCCAAGGACGTGCTCAGCGACTTCGTGCTCGACCTCGAGTCGTCGCTGGGCGACGATTTCGCCATCGGCGGCGGCAAGCCCACGGCTGCTCCGCCACCTCCGCCACCTCCGCCGCCTCCGGCGGCAAAGCCGGCGCCGGCAAAAGCTGCTCCGCCGCCGCCGCCACCTCCGCCTCCACCGGCAGCAAAGCCGGCGGCCCCGGCGATGTCCGCCGCCGCCGCGCCTGCGCCCGCTCCCGAGACGAAGATCGAGGGCGCCGAAGCCTCGAACGCGCTCAGCGACATGTTCGCCGAGTTCAAGGAGGACGTGGAAGAGACCGCCGGCCAGGCCGAGGATCCCGACACGCACTACAACCTCGGCGTCGCGTTCAAGGAGATGGGCCTGCTCGACGAGGCCATCGGCGAGTTGCAGAAGGTGTGCCAGGCGATCGAGCACGGGCATCCGTTCTCGCAGGTCATGCAGGCGTACACCTGGCTGGCGCACTGCCTGAGCGAAAAGGGCGCGCCGCAGGCCGCGGTGAGGTGGTACGAGAAGGCGCTGCACGTGTCCAACATCGATCCGGAAAGCCGGCTCGCGGTCTATTACGAGCTGGCGTCAGCGCACGAGGCCGCCGGCAACAAGAAAGAAGCGCTCTCCAACTTCATGGAAGTCTACGGATCGAACATCGACTACCGCGACGTCGCCGAACGCATCAAAGCACTGAAGGCGTAGAATCCGTCCAGCGATGGATCCTGCGCAGCATGACCGGCAGCCCCGCCGTCCCGGCGCAGTCTCGCCGGGAGGCGAACACCCTGCCTCCGAGGACCCTTCGGTGCACTCCAACGTCCATCCGTTCCCCGCTCCCGCCGCCGCTGCCACCGCCCCCGAGACCGAAGCGCACCTCCCACCGGTGTGGCTCGCGCGCCTGATGATGGTGGTGTTCGTGGCGTTCTGCATCGAGGTGGGGCTGATCCTGGTGGCGGTGCCGTGGGTGCCGCGGCTGTGGCACGAGAACAGCCTGCTGCTGGGCTATCCCGCGTTGCGTGCCTTTCTCGCCAACGACTTCGTGCGCGGCGCCGTGACCGGCGTCGGCTTGCTCGACCTGTGGCTCGGGGTCTACGAGGCGGTGCACTACCGCGACCCGAAACCTGGGCCGGCGGCGCAATGAGGATTTATCCTGTCGGGGGCTGAAACTCCGAACGAACGACTGCCTGCATGAAAGAACCCGAAGACCTCCCACGCGCGCCGCTGGCTTACAAGAATCCCGGGTTCGTCGATAGCCCCGACGGCCGCATCCTGCGCATCCTCGCCGAGTACCAGGAGCCGCTGGCGCGCTTCCGCCGGCAGAAGATCCAGGACACGGTGGTCTTCTTCGGCTCCGCCCGCTTCCACAGCAAGCACCACGCGGAGCAGGAGCTCGAGGTGCTGCAGCGGCCGGCCTCGGCGCAGCCGGCACCGCCGGAGGAGCAACTGAAGCGCGCCCGCGCCGCGCTCGAGATGGCGCGCTACTACGAGGACGCCCGCCGGCTGGCCTTCCTGCTCACCTCCTGGACCAAGGACCTGCCGTTCAAGCGGCACCGCTTCGTGGTCTGCACGGGCGGCGGCCCCGGCATCATGGAAGCCGCGAACCTGGGCGCGCGCGAGGCCGGCGGCAAGACCATCGGGCTCAACATCAATCTGCCCTACGAGCAGATGCCCAACCACTACATCACGCCGGAGCTCAACTTCGAGTTCCACTACTTCTTCATGCGCAAGTACTGGTTCGCGTACCTGGCGAAGGCGCTGGTTGTCTTCCCCGGCGGCTTCGGCACCATGGACGAGCTGTTCGAGATCCTGACGCTGGCGCAGACGGAGAAGCTGGCCAAGCGCATCCTGGTGCTGATGTACGGGCGCGAATACTGGGAGCGCGTGATCAACATCAACGCGCTGGTCGAGTGGGGCACCATCTCGCCCGACGACCGCGACCTCTACCGCGTGGTCGATTCGCCCGAGGAAGCCTTTGAAGCGCTCCGCAAGGGCCTGACGAAGTTCCACCTCAACGCGCCCCACCCCAAGCAGGAAGACCGCGCGCCGGGCATCGCGAAGACGCGGCCGTTCACGAACCGCAATCGGTAGGCGTCCAGCGCAGCCGGCTCGCTCCCGCCGGCGAGCTGCCAGTTCCTCGCCGTTGGCCTCGGGCCGGCACACAACCAACCGCCGCCTGAGCAGCATCTTTCTTGCTCGTAGCATTACTACTGCTTGACACGTATTGACGAGTAGTGCTACTACTGTTGCCCGCTCTAGAGTCGTTCCCCGTATTCGGCGCCCCGGTGAACCGGTTCCTCGACTCCCGTTGCTCTCGCTCACGCGGTTCGTTCCGCGCGCTCCGGCCCTTGCCTGCTTGGTTCCCTCGGCGCTGCCCTCGGCCCTTTAGCTCACTTCCTGTTGGAGGAAAGATGAACCAGCAACCTCGCGTTCCGGCGGTCGTCCTGTTCCTGTTCGCCGCCCTCATGTTCTGCGGTCTCCCGGCGGCGGCCGCCAATCCGGCGTCCGGCACCGTCTCGGATGCAAACCTCTCCGTGACCTGGAGCGGCAGCAGCCTGGTCACCACCCCGACGCTGACCGGCTACGATCCCAGCCTGTGCTCCACCACCATGGACTGCGACATCTTCGACATCACGGTCAACGTCTCCGACGCATTTCGCCAGGCGCATCCGAACTTCGCGGTCGTGATCCGCGCCGACTGGTCGAACTCGGCCAACGACTTCGACCTGTTCCTGTACCAGGGCGACACCTTCGTCGACGACTCCGGCCAGGGCTTCACGAACTTTGAGGAGATCGAGCAGGCCGGACTGCCCAACGGCACCTACCGCGTCTACGTGCACGCGTGGGGAGCGGCGCCGCTCACCGCCTACAGCGGCAAGGTCACCATCGTCCCCGACCCGCCGCTGCCGATCTTCCGCTCGGCCACGTTCGCGAAGGACCCGGACGGAAAGTTCGGCGCGCAGATGTTCCAGTTCACCAGCGACCTGCGCCTGGTCGGATCGGAGAACGGCGACACCGGACAGAACGTGGAGCCGGACATCAAGATCGACCGCTTCGGCACGATCTACACTTCGGCCATCCAGGGCATTCCGGCGGGCGTGGATTTCTGGCGCTCCGACGACGGCGGCCAGACTTTCACGTTCCTCGGCCAGCCGGATGGCGCACAGACCGCCGCGGCGTCGAGCCTGCAGAGCGCGGGCATCGGCGGCGGCGACAACGACATCTCGATCGGCTCGCCTTTCACGCTGCTCGACGTGCCGGGCGTGGGGAAAGTCGCCAGCCCGGGCAACGTCACGGTCAGCTCGCTCAGCCTGGCCAACATCACCACCAGCAACTCGCTCGACAGGGGCGAGAACTGGCTGGTCAGCCAGGGTGACTTCCCGGTGGTCGACCGGCAGTGGAACACCAGCGTGGGCCCAAGCCGCGTCTTCCTGACGTCGCGGCAGCTGGGCGCGGGGCTGGTGGGGACGACCAGCATCTTCTGGGTGCAATCGGATGATTACGGCCTGACGTGGCCGCGGGGGGCGATCATCGCGTCGCCGCTGGCGGGGGCGGCGCAGGACGGCCGCCAGGGCAACATGGTCTCCTACGCCCCGGGCGACGACCCGAACAAGGCTGCGGTGTACAACGTGTTCAGCGGCTCGAGCCCGCGGGACCTGTTCCTGGCCGCGTGCCCGGCGCCCTGCAACCTGCCGCTGCTGCCGCAGGGCCAGCTCGACCCGACGGTCAAAGGCGTCACGGTGCGGCGCATCTACCGCGCGCCGGCGGGCAAGGCGATCGACAACGTCTTCCCCGCGATCGCGGTGGACCGCGCCGGCAACCTGCACGTCGTCTTCAGCGACCGCAAGGACACCTTCCTGATGTCGTCGCGCGACGGCGGCAATACCTGGACGCAGCCGGTGGCGGTCAACAATCCCGCCGATCCGGAAGTGCGCACCACGCTCGAGCCGTGGATCGTCGCGGGCGGCGACCCGGGACGCGTGGGTGTGATGTTCTACGCTACCGACCGCGCCGGCGATCCCGACCAGGAAGCGGGCATGGAAGGCGCGGAGTGGAAGCTGTGGTACGCCTTCACGCCCGACGCCTTCGCGGCAACGCCCAGCTTCCAGTACGTGGCGGCGAGCGGCCAGACTGCGGGCACCGACCAGCAGAAGCGCGGCGTCGTGCACGTGGGCTCCATCTGCCTGCGCGGCCTGGACTGCGACACGCCCGCACCGGCGGGCAATCCGGGAGACCGCGATCTGGCGGAGTACTCCAGCATGTATCCGGACCCGCTGGGTGCGGCGAACATCCTGTACTCCACCGACCTGGCGACGCCGAACACCACGGCGCGCGTCCAGTTCACGCGCCAGACGGCCGGCCCGCTCACGCTGGCAGGCCAGACGATCGGCGGCGGCGGATGGTTCGACGCCGAGAACAGGAAGCACTTCAACATCGACATCCGCAGCGGCTCGGGCTCGTTCGAGTACTTCGACAAGGGCGCGAAGCTGCGGGTGACGTCGACCACGATCACCTCCAGCAGCCGCGTCGGGTCGAGCGCGACCTTCTCCGGCGCCGGCACGCTCGACAACGCCGGCGTGAAGACGCCGGTGACGTTCACCGTCAACGTGACCGACAACGGCTCGCCGGGCAAGAACCGCGACCAGTTCTCGATCACGCTCAGCAGCGGATATCGCGCCTCCGGCACGCTCGGCGGCGGCGATATCGAAGTGCAATAGCCCCGCAAACACCGAGGGCTGGTCCCGCAGAACGGGACCAGCCCTTTTTTCTCGCGCCGCGCTCAGGCGGCCTTCTTGGTGTCCTTCTCGATCTTCTGGATGACCGCGCGCTCTTTCTTCACGTCGAGCTTCACCTTGCCGAACAGGCCCATGTAGAGGTTGGCGATCCAGACCAGCGAGAACCACGCGATGACGAAGCCGCGCCAGTCGGGATAGAGCATCCAGAAGCGGGTGAGGGCGAGCGCGCCCGCGGCCACGTAGTGCGAGAAGCAGTATTCGCAGGTGAAGAGGTAGAAGAATTTCCGCGACCAGATGCTGCGGTCTTTCTCGGCGCGCCGCTCGCAGTACTCGCGCGGCTCGCGGAAGACCTCCTCGTGCGTGACCGTCCAGGCGACGCAGGCGACGGGGACAGCGAGCACCAGCAACCACACGATCTGCAGGCCGAGCGACATCCCTGGTTAGACGCGTCCCGGTCGCGCGGTGTCGGCTAGCGCCAGACCACTACGATGAACCGCGCGGCCGCCTTGCCGGTGTTGGTGAGCTGGTGGGTGATGCCGGCGGGGATGTACTCGGCCTCGCCGCTCTTGCGCGTGCGCACCACCTTGCCTTTGCCTTCGATCTGGTCGGTGAACTCGTAGTCGGAGACCGCGACCAGCATGTGGTCGGTCGAGTGGCTGTGGCGGGTGGTCACCGCGCCCGGCGCGATGGTCACGTCTTCCACGCAGACCTTGGCGGTGCAGAACAGGCTGTGCTCGTCGACGCAGGCGGTGGCGCTGCCGGGGTTGCAGTAGTGTGACTTCTTGGGCTTGCCGTGCTCGAACGCCCCTTGCGGGTCGGCGAATTCGATGAGCTCGACGCGGAAGGGAACGCTTCCCAGATTGCTGGTGGCGTGAGCGTAGCCTTGCCGGTGGTAGCGCACCTCGCCCGCGGCGATCTTCTCCGTCTTCGCCTTGCCCCCCAGGAGCGTCTCGCGGGCGCTGCCGTCGGTGGCGAAGACGGCGATCATGTCGCGCGAGTGCTGGTGCATCGGGATGGACTCACCCGGCGCGAAGTCCACGCGCGTGACCGTGACGCGCGCGTTCTTGAAGACTTCCTTGCGCTGCTCCACGCTGCTGTCGGGGATGGGCGCCGGCTTCTGCGCCCCGCACAGAGCGCACAGCAGGAAGAGAGCGGCAACGAGGCGTCGCATAGGCGGGGATTCTAACCCAAGCCGCGGCAGATTATAGAATCGGGACGCGCGTGCTCCTTTACTACATCACCGACCGCCGCCAGCTTCCCGGTTCGCCGGCCGAGCAGCGCCGCGTCCTGCTCGCGAAGATCGCCGAGGCCGCGCGCGCCGGCGTCGACTACATCCAGCTGCGGGAAAAGGAGCTCCCGGTCCGCGAACTGGAGGAGCTGGCGGCCGAGGCGGTGGCGCTCCTGGCTGGGCTGAAGTCTGAAGACCGAAGTCGGAAGACTCGCCTCCTCATCAACTCGCGTACCGACGTCGCGCTCGCGGCCGGCGCCGGCGGCGTCCACCTGCCCGCGGGCGACGTGCGGGCGAGCGAGGTGCGCGCGCTGGTCGCAACGGCCACTCACAACCCGCAATTCGCAACTCGCGACTTTCTCGTCGCCGCCTCATGCCACGCCGCCGAGGAGGTCGCCGCCGCCGCTGCCCACGGCGCCGACTTCGCGGTCTTCGGCCCGGTGTTCGAGAAGCAAGGCGCGGTCGCCGGCGGCCTCGAGCGGCTGCGCGCAGCCTGCCGCGGGCTGGGCGCGGTCGCGCGCACCGAGGGCGCGCACCCGGCGGCGATGCCGGTGCTGGCGCTGGGCGGCATCACGCTCCAGAACGCGGCCGAGTGCCTCCGGGCGGGCGCAGCCGGGATCGCGGGGATACGGCTCTTCCAGGACGCGAAGGAGCTCGCACCGCTGGTCGCCGCCCTTCGCGGCCTCTCTCAAGCCTCTTTCCCGGCCACTTAGGGCATGGGCCCAAGCGGGCCTACGCAGAATCCCCGATATCCCGGCTCCGGCCGCCTGCCTATGCTTGCGGGATACCTCGATGCGCAAGCTGCTTGTTTTCGTGGCCCTGATGGGGCTATCGGCCGCGGCCTTCGCGGGCGAATCGGCGGAGCCGATCGTGCCCGTGAAGCCGGCGCCGGTGGTGAAGGCGGAGCGGATGAACCCGGCGCTGCACGGGCCGAACGAGTTCGCGCTCTGGGCGGCGGGAACGACGAACTCACCGCACGTCATCGCGCTCTCGAACGACCGCCGGGTCTCGATGGTCGGCCTGCGCTACGGCCGCCGCCTCTTCCAGACGAAACCGCTGGCCATGACGTGGACGATCGATCTCGACCCGGTCGTGCTCGTCTCGCAGCCGCGCAACATCAAAGGCGCCAACATCGGCGGGCGCGAGTGGATCTACGGCGCCGGACTGTCGCCCTTCGGCGTGCGCTTCGACCTGATGCCGCGGCGGCGGCTGCAGCCGTTCGTCAACGCCTCGGGCGGCATGGTCATCTTCACGCGGCCGGCGCCGTACTCCGACGCCACCAAGCGCAACTACATGTTCGAAGCCGGCTTCGGCCTGCGCTTCTTCGAGCGCCACGGCCGCGCCTTCACCATCGGATGGAAGCTGAACCACATCTCCAACAACTACCGCGTGCCCGACAATCCCGGCATCGACTCCGCCATGCTTTACACGGGGATCAGCTTCTTCAAATGACGAAGGACCTCGCGTGGGGTCCTTGGTGAAACCTTCGTGTCCTTTGTGGTTCGCTCTACGCCTTCCCGCGCATCTTCGCGAGCCACCACCTGAGCCCGACGAACAGGAAGCGCGGGTCGCGGAAGAACTCCGGCGGCTTGCCCTCGAACCAGTGGCCGACGAACTGCAGGATCCAGCCCACGACAAACAGCGCGAGCGCGTAGATCCACAGCGGGCCTACGTAGAACGCTCCCACCGCCAGGAGGAGCGAGACCGCGATCATCGGGATGCCGAAGGTGTGGCAGATGCGGTTGACGGGATGCTGGTGCGACTCGGCGTACTCACCGACCCAGTCGCGGTGCGCATGGTCGTGGCTCATGGCCGAGCATTGTACCGCGCGGCGCCGTGCGCGAAAGTCAGTCGGGATCGAAGTAGCGGTCGAAGTGCAGCCACAGCACGCGCGACACGGACGTGATGAAGGGCGAGCCGAGGGCGACCAGGGCGATCGCGCCCAGCAGCATCGCGTCCCAGCTCCACGGAGTGATCCCCCACAGCAGCAGGAGGAAGAGCGGGATGAGCGCCAGCACGATGAGCGAGCTCACGTACATCGCGCCCAGGTAGTAGCCGTGCTCACGGGCGTAGCGCGTGCCGCAGACCTCGCACTCTTCGCGCAGCACGCCCAGGCCGGGGAAGCGCCAGCGCGCGAAGATGTGTCCGAGCCGGCAGACGGGGCAGCGCGCGTGCAGGACCGCCCAGGGGCGCGAGGGCTCACGGTGAGGCATCGTGCTTCTCCGCCCGCTGGAGCGCCCAGCCCACGAGCTTTTCGATGCGTTTCTGCCGCGCGCCGGGCGTGCGGTAGTAGGCGACCGCCATGAGTTCGCGCCGCCGCTGCTTCGGCGTCATCCCATGCCAGCCGCGCCACGCTCGCGGGTTGGCGTCGAAGGCGCGCCGGATGAGCGGCGGCAGCTCGCGTTCGGCCTCGATCGTCTCGAGCAGCAGCTCCGCCCAGCACTCGGCTTGGCGCTTGCGCGCGGCGGGGTTCTTTCGCATGCCGACGAAGCGCGCGATCTCGGCGCGCGCGGACGGGTTGAGCTCGGAATAGAACTTCGCGATGGCGCGCGAATGCTTCAGCACGCGCGCCCACTCCGCCGGCATCTTGACCTTGCGCTCGTCGCGATCCGGCTCAACGCGGAACCTGGCGGTGGTCCCTGCGCCGATGTGTGCCGACTTCTGCAGCGCCTTGTTGACCAGCAGGAAGTGGTAGCCGTGGCGGGTCGGGAAGAAGGCGCCGCGGAAGGAATGGCCGTTGACCTCGCCCCGCACGCGAAAGTGCCCGCGCACGCCCCAGACCTTCGGCACGTCGAGCGGGATGCGCACAATGACCCAGCCCAGCTTCCCGGGCATGCGCTCGAGCGTGGCTTGGAAGGTCTTCGCGACGGCGCGCGGCTGCTTCACGCTCAAAGACTAAATGAAGACAGGAGGACGCAGGGGACGCAGAGGAACTAAGAAATGAAATACCTCTGCGAACCTCCGTGTCCTCAGCGTCCTCCTGTCCGGGTTTGACTTTGACTTACCGCTGGCCGGCTTCGCGCTCGAGCAGCGCGCGTTTGCGGCCCGCGCCCCAGCGGTATCCGGAGAGCTCGCCGGTGCCGCGCACCACGCGATGGCACGGGATGACGACCGCCACGGGGTTGGTCGCGCAGGCGCGCGCCACCGCGCGCGTCGCGGCCGGCGCGCCGATGGCCTTCGCCACCTGCTGGTAGCTGCGCGTCTCGCCCGCCGGGATCTGCAGCAGCGCGTGGTACACGCGGCGCTGGAACGCCGTCATGCGGATGTCGACCGGCAGCGCGGCCTCCGCGGGCTTGCCTTCCACCTTCGCCAGCACGGCCTCGAGCCACGCTGCTTTCCCGGCCGCGCGTCTCAGGTCGGCCTTGGGGAACTCCTGCTTGAGCGCCTTCTCGAGCTCGCGTTCGGAGTCGGCGAGCTGCACCGAGCAGATGCCGCGCGCGGTGCGCGCCACGAGCAACTTCCCGAGCGACGAATCGGCGATGGCCCATTCGATGGCGACTCCCGGCGCGCCCTTGCGATAGCTCGCCGGCGTCATGCCCATCTCTTCGTTGGCGCGCTCGTAGATGCGCGAGCCCGAGCTGTAGCCCGCCTCGTAGGTCGCCTCGGTCACGTTGCGCCGGTTGAGCCGCAGCTCCTGCTTGAAGGCCGCGAGGCGGCAGCCCGCGATGTACTGCTTGGGCGTCAGGCCGGTGGCCTTCTTGAAGACGCGCTGCAGGTGGAACGGGCTCATGCCGGCGTGCGCGCCCAGCTCTTCGAGCGAGAGCGTGGCGTCGAGGTTCTCGCGGATGTGCTCGCACGCCTTCTTCACCGCCGCCAGCTGCGCGTCCTCGCGCCCGGGCTGGTTGGGATGGCAGCGCCTGCAGGCGCGGAAGCCGGCCTGCTCGGCGCTGGGCGTGTCGAAGAAGAATTCCACCTGGTCGCGCCGCGGGCGCCGCGACGGGCAGCTCGGCCGGCAGTAGATGCCGGTGGAGCGCACCCCGTAGTAGAGACGCCCGTCCCAGGCGCGGTCCTGCGTGATCACCGCTTGCCACGCGGGATCGTTCGTTGGGTCTACGGGACGCAGGGCCATGACAGTGTCGGTCTCGACGATCTCAGTGAGAGTATTCATGTTGCTGAGGCTACGGTAAAGCTGGATTCCGGAACCATCCGGTTCTTGCGCTGGAATTCATTCAGTCGTTGGCCGGCGCGCAGCGCGGCGGGGCGACGGCGGGCTGCTGCCCGGTCCCGCCGCGCACGAACTTCATGAAGTCCGATTCCGCCAGGCGCGACGGATGCACCTCGCCGCCCAGTCCGAAGAAGCGGCAGAAGCTCATGAGCAGCGGCCGCCAGCGCGCCGGGTCGATGTGCGGCCGCGCCGCCTGCGGATCTTCCAGCAGCGACTCTTCCACGTGCAGCTTCAGGATGTGGACCTCGAAGGCGTTCGCCGAGACGTTCAGCCCGAACGGCCGCACGTCGTGGACGATGGCCTCCATCTGCACCGGGCACTCGGCGATGCGCGGCGGGCCGACCACCACCGACGGCACCGGCGTCAGCCCGGCGCAGTCGAACTTCTGCGGCTCGTAGCGATAGCCCCAGCTCTGCTTCTTCTCCGGTACCGGATTGCGGCCGGTGGTCAGCGCCAGGCGGTCGACGTGCGTGACTTGCTCCGCGCTCGGCAGGTTGATCACGCACTCGCGCGTCCGGAGGAGGTTCTCGTTCGTCTTGCCCATGGAGCCCAGGCCAAGCATCGCGCTCCACCCCAGCCACCAGCAGGAGGACATGGGCGCGAGGTTCGGCGAGGCGTCTTCGTTGAGCGTCGAGATGAGCGCCACCGGCGTGCCGAAGTACAGGATGGTCGGTTCGATCGTCTTGTGCATGGCACGACGGTAGCAACGACGGCGGGAAGCCCACCATCCGCTTCTTGCGGTCGATGTTCGGTGCTAAGCTGGCGCGCAAACTTCACTGAGGAGAGACCCATGAAGCGCATGCTCATCACCGCGGTCGCCGTGTTCGTCACCGGGTTCCTGTTCGCGTTCCTCGTCCACGGCGTGCTGCTCGCCGAGGACTACAAGGCGGTCTCGAACCTGCTGCGCCCCGACGCCGAGATGAAGATGGGCATCATGTCGCTCGGCTACGCCATCTGGGCGTTGGGCTTCGCGTGGCTCTACTCCAAGGGCGTGGAGGCGAAGGACTGGGTCGGCCAGGGACTGCGCTTTGGCCTGGCGATGGCGTGCGTCTGGATCGTCCCGGCGTACCTGGGCGACTACGCGACCATGCCGTTCCCGCTGCCGCTGATCCTGAAGGGCCTGGCGGGCGACACGGTCAACGCGCTGGCCTGCGGCCTGGTGGCGGCGGCGATCAACAAGGCGCCCGCGAAAGCGTAGGCCTCGGCGCCGACAACCCAACTGCGGGCCGAGCTAATCGTCGTCTTTCCTATTCGTGTCCGTGGGTAGGTCCGCGGGCACGGCTTTCACCTTTAGTTTCGTTCGGTAATCGGCAATCAGTTGGGACAAATAGGCGTCGTACCCCTTGGTCTTAGCCGCCTCGATCTTGCTGTCGCCGTACGTCAGCGCGGCGGCAGTTTCGAGATCCTCATCACAACCCAGATCGTCGCCGAGAAAGTGCTTCATCGCTGCACTGGCCAGAAGCAGCTCCTTGCGATGCCCAGGTTCGGCGTTCTTGTCGAGGACCCTCTGGATGTACTCCAGCGCATGCTTGCGTGCCTCAGCGGCTTCGGTCGCCTTGCCTTCGTACGCCAGGTGATATCCGGCCACGCGATAGAAGTGCGCCCAGAACCCGTCGTCCTTGTCGAGGAGCCGGTATACCTTCTCCGCGATCTCCAGCCGTACGGACATCGGGACTTCGCCGTACTCCTTATATTTCTTCTCAACCTTCACGCCCTGCAGTGCGGCCTTTACTACGGCGACCTTTTCCTTGGGGAACTCCTTGAAGTCCCACATCGCTAATGACAGGTGACAGTGCTGGCAGATGTACCAACTCGTCGGATCGGTGGAAGGCCAGAACACAAGCTGATACTTCGACGGGTACTGGTAGACGTAACTTCCCCAGCTTGCGTAATCGTAGAACTTGTTCTTGGTTCCGCAGATGGGACACGTGACTTCGACTTCGAACGTGGTGATTGCGCCGGAAATCTCAGCCAGGGCGAACAGCACTAACAACACAGAGACGGCACGCCGGGCGACCCTCACAGGACACCTCCTGCCTGTTAAACGACAGTGACACCGTGAAGGGAACGCGCGGATGTAGAATTCTTGCGCGCAAAAGGAAAAGGCTCCCAGGATTTCTCCTGAGAGCCTTTATTAATGCCGGCGACTACCTACGCTCCCACACAGTTTCCCGTGCAGTACCATCGGCCCAGCGGGGCTTAACTTCCGTGTTCGGGATGGGAACGGGTGTGACCCCCGCGGTGTGATCACCGACAAATCGATGCAGCTTGTTGGCCGTCGAACTCTCGCTCGCGACCCGCCATCTCGTCGTTCATCACTTCCAAGCGGCTTACGCTGCAAACTTGTCTTGCAACTTGTAAAGAACGGTGAGGACGGTGCCTCACAACTGAACAGATCAGGTGCGGTTCTTAGCCAAGAGCCAAAAGCTCATAGCCAAAAGCCGCTTCTACGTGCGCCAAGTAAATTTTATGGTCAAGCCGAACGAGCGATTAGTACTGGTAAGCTGCACGCCTTACGGCGCTTCCACTTCCAGCCTATTAAACAGGTGGTCTTCCTGTGCCCTTCTTGACCCTTACGGGTTGGGAGATCTCATCTTGGGGAGTGTTTCCCGCTTATATGCATTCAG
>DATIBR010000005.1 GCA_035457425.1 Terriglobales bacterium | reverse complement strand
CGCGCGAAGCTGTGCCCCAGTGCGGCTTCCAGCGCGGCGGCGTCGTGCGGCTTCATCGTTCGGCTACTGCTTGGGCTTGTCGGCGGGCGGCGGGTTCTGCGGCGGCGGTGTGGTCGCGGGATTCGCCGGCGCGGGCGGCGTCACCTGCGGCGCGGCGCTCGGCGCCGGCGCCGCGCTCGCGAGAAGTTTCTCCAGCCGCTCCTTCTCGCGCCGTGCCAGGTCGGCCACCGTCCCGGTCGGCGACAGGCTCAGCACCTTCTTCGTCGCTTCCAAGGCCTCGGGATACCGCTCCAGGTGGTCGAGCGCGATCGCCAGCCGCAGGTACACCATCGCGTCCGGCTGCACGGTGTTGAGCTGACCCGCCATGCGCAGGTGCTCCACGGCCGCGGCGTCGTTATGCCGGTTCAGCTCGACGAACCCGATGGCCGCGTGCGCCATCGACTTCAGCAGCTGCCGCCGTTCGTCGATCAGCTTCGGCGGCGTGTTGGCCGGCACCACCATGTCGCTGTCCACCTTCTCCAGCCCATGCTGCGAGTATTTCACCGCTTCCTCGAATCGCAGGTCGCGGTCGAGGTCGCCCTCGCGCGTGCGCTCGGCGATCACACTCGCCAGCAGGATCAGCACCACCGGATTGTCCGGATCGAACGTGAGCGACTTCCGCCCCATCTCGATCGCCTTGTCGGCCAGGTTGTTGCCCTGGTAGGCGTCCATCAGGCCCTGGTAGATGGGCCCGCGCAGCTCGCTCTCGGGGAACTTCTTCGCGAACTCGTCGGCGGCCCTCTCGGCCTCCGCGCTCGTCGCCATCCGCCGGATGGCGTTGTACGCGTCGAACTCCTCCTGCGTCCTCGCCTGCGGCAGCCGCTTGGTGCCGGCGGGCTGCGCCGGCGCCGCCGCCGGAGCGGTCGCTGGCGCCGGGGACGTGGGCTGCGGCTTGGCGGCCCCTCCGGCGGGCGCCGTGGTCGTCTGCGCCAGCGCCATGGCGCCGAGCACGAGCAGGGAAGCGAGCGTTCGCATCATGAAACCAGGTCCTTTCTTCATTGCCGCGGCGTCGCCGGCGCGTAGGGCTGTTCGATGCCGCGCTCGGCCGCCTTGCGCGTCTCCGGCCGCGGGTCGCCCGCCGAGAGCGCCGCCCGGTAGTGCGTGAGCGCTTCGTCGCGCGCGTTCTGCATGTCGAAGATGCGGCCCAGGTAGATGTGCGACCACGCCACCATGCGCGGGTCGCGCGCCAGTTCGATGGTCTGCCGGAAGAACTTCTGCGCCGTCTCCACCTGCCCGTCCATCACCGCGCAGCGCGCCAGGATGAAGGTCGCGTGCGCCGGGTCCCCGCTCTTCTGGTCGAAGACGTCCTGCGCGTACTTGCGCGCGCCCGCCACGTCGCCGGCCGCCAGCCGCGACTCCGCGATCTCGAGCGTCTTCTCGTACGGGTTCACGCGCTTCGCGCCCAGCACCTCGGGCGCCGCTTCCTTGCTGAACGTGATCTCCCGCGCGCGCTTCTTCTCGGTGTCCACCAGGATGTAGTGCAGCATGTCGCCGTAGGCCGCGTTCAGCCCCTGCGCGCCCTTCTCGAAATTCTCCAGCGCCTCGTAGAAGTAGTGCGTGAGGATGTAGCCCTGCCGCATGGCGTTCTGCATGTGCTGCAGGCGCCTGGCTTCGGCCGCCTTGCCGCCCGGCAGCGTGCGCGCCTCGATCGCCTGGATCAGCGATTCGGTGACCAGCAGCGACACGTCGTACTTGAAGCTCTCATCGAGCGGCGCCGTCTGCACCGCGTCGAGCAGCGGCTCCAGCCGCCGCATCGCGTTCGTCCGGCCCAGCGCCAGCGGGTCGAGCACGTAGTGCAGGTACGTGTGCCGCACCTGCGCCATCGGGATCTCGCCCTTCGCATCCGGTGAGATGATCAAAAAATAATCCGCGCCGTAGTTGCGCGAGTTCACCTGCCCCGGCGCTTCCAGCGGCTCCAGGTACACCGTGAATGCCCGGTCCACGTAATTCGCGGATGCCAGCTTCAGGTAGATGTCGGTGTCGAAGCGCATCTTGCCGACCGCTTCGCCGTAGCGCTCGATGAGCGCGTCGTAGTCCTTCTGGTGGCGCTGCCACACCGCGTGCACGCCCGCCGCGTCGTAGAACTTCTGCAGCAGGGGCAGGAAGCCGAGCACGTAGGCCGCGTCCGGCGGCAGGTCGGCCGCGCGCGTCGTCAGCTCGAACCTGGGCGGCTCGGTCAGGTACAGCGCCAGCGACATGTACTGCGCGAGGTTGCGGCTCGGGTCGTTCGCCGCGTGGTCCGCGTAGAACGCGCAGACGCGCTGCTGCGCCGCCTGCGCCTCCGCCGAGTGCGACACGTTCTGCGCGATCTCGCCCCGCACGCGCGCGCGCAGCGGGTCGCTCTGCGAGAGCTCGGCGTCATAGCCGCACGCGTTCAGCGCCGCCAGCGTCGCGAACACCGGCTCGCTGGAATCCAGCCGGATCATGGCTTGCTGCTGCGCCGCCGCGCCGGTCGAAAGCCCCAGCGCCAACGCCGCCAGGGCGACAAAGCGGGGAAGAGAGCCCAGAAGTGCCTCCGAAAACATGTCTCAAGGTGGGAGCGACCTGCTCAGTTTACTAGAGAGTCGCCGCCAACAACAAAGGCCGGCCCAAAGGCCGGCCCCGGAAGTCTGCGGTCTATCCCTTCACGTTGATGCTGGCGAACGAGATGACCGCGCGCCCCTGCGTCGGCCGCCCGAAAGCTCTCGCCGGCTCGAACACCGTGAAGATCATGATGCTGTCGAGCTGCGGCTGCAGCGCCTTCGCGTCCACGCCCTCGGTCAGGATGCGGTAATCCTCCACCCGGCCGTTGGCGTCCACCAGCGCTTCCACCTCGATGGCGTTGCCGTCGCCTCCCAGCGACTCCGGCGGCATGGCGGTGAGTTGCGGCGGCGTGTAGCTCAAGCTGGGCAGCGGCGGGTCGTTCACCACCACCGGCAGCGCCCAGAACCCGATCAGCAGGCCGAAGAAGATGACGGCGCTCAACACGCCCGCCGCGGCGGGGAACATCAGCCCGCGCAGCGAGTCCTCCAGCCGCAGCGCGAACGCTTCCAGCGTCCGCCGCTGCCGCTCCGCGCGCTCGCGCGAAAGCGCCAGCTCGATGCGCAGCGCCAGGTCCGCCGGCGCCTTCCGCCGCCCGACCGCCGCCACCAGCTGCCGCGTCAGCTCCAGTCCCTGGTGCTCCGACCGGCAGACCGCGCAAGCTTCCAGGTGCTCGCGCACCGCGCGCTGCTCGCTGCCCGGCAGGGCAGTGTCGACGTACGAAGACAGCCGCGATTGGATATCGTTGCAGGTCATTTTGTTACCTCGACTTCATCCGCAAGCCGGTTCGACTTCTTCAAGGGCCGCTCTTGCGGTGACTCCAGGCCCAAACTCTCTCCCGCCTCGCGCACGTAGCGCGCCAGGCGCTTCTTCAAGGCCGCGCGCCCGCGCATCAGCCGCGACTTCACCGTGCCCAGGCTCGTCTCCAGCACCTCGGCGATCTCCTCGTACGAGAGCTGCTCGATGTCCCGCAGCACCACCACCGTGCGGTACGGCTCCGGCACCTGCCGCAGTTCCATCTCGACCCGCGCGCGCACTTCCTCGTGCGCCAGGTTCTCGAACGGCGTGTGCTCGTGGTCGGCCAGCGCCTCTTCCAGCGAGCGCGTCTGCCGCGTCCGCCCGTTCGCGTCCGCGTACTCCTCCGCGTCCATCGAGGTCTCGCGGCTCTTGTGCCGGAACCACCAGCGCCGCTGGTTCGACGCCTCGTGGATCGCGATCCGGTACATCCACGTCTTCAGGCTCGCCCGCCCGTCGAACCGCTTGATCCCGCGGAAGACCTTGAGGAACACCTCTTGCGTCGTGTCCGCCGCATCCGCCGGATCCGACAGGATGCGGTGCACCACGCTGTAGATCGGCTGATGGTAGTGAGCGATCAGCCAGGCGTACGCCTCTTCCGAGCCGGACTTCAGCTCCGCGACCACCGAAGCTTCTTCCGACCGAACCGCTAACGCGCTGACCAGTTCGCCCAACTGCCCTGCTCCCGCCATCGGCTTCATGGCTTCGTCCCCAAATTAGCAGGATGCGAGCGCCCTCACAACTTACTTCCAGGCCGCGGGTCCCTTCTTTGGGACCTCACCGGCATAGAACCCGCCCGGGGAGGGAAAGTTCCCGGTTTCCCCCGTCGAGGGCTTCCTACCTGCCCGTTAGACGTCTGAGAATAGAACGGGTTACGCGACATTTCTTGCCGCCCATCCGTCCCACGATCAGTGGCTTACGTTCCTTGCCCTGCGCCGTCTATCAGCCCAGACTGGGGGTATCTATGTTTGCGCACAAGAGATTCTGGCAAGTCGCCGCCGGACTGGTCCTGCTGCTCGCCGGCGCCATCGGCCTGGTCGCCAAGGAAGACGACGGCGGGATGCCGCCGCTCACCGGCTCCTGGACGCTCGAGCTCTCCGCCGACGATCCCGCCAAGGTCAACGTCAACATGCAGTACCGTGGCACCCGCCGCGACGGCGGCTGGTCGGGCTTCAGCAATTGGGGCCGCACCATGCCGCTGGCTTCCTTCCAGGGCCTCACGCGCGAGCAGCTCGACTCCCAGGGCCAACACGTCACCTTCCAGCTCGTCGGCGACGCCGGTACCTTCCAGGGCGAGGGTTGGGCAGGACACGGGCAGGCGTCCGGCCACTACCAGCTGGTCCTGAACCCGCAGTTCAACGCCGAGATGAAGCGCCGCGGCTTCGGCGAAGTCACGCCCCGGCAGCAGTTCCAGCTCGCGTTCAGCGATTTCAAGTTCGCGCTGGTTGACGAGCTCAAGGCGCAAGGCTACGCGCCCTACGACACCGACGCGCTCGTCCGCCTGGGCACCCACGGCGTCACCGTCGACTACGTCCGCGAGATGAAGGCCGCCGGCTACACCTTCCGGGACGTCGGCACGCTCACCAAGATGCGCGACCACGGCGTCACCCCGCGCTACATCCGCGAGCTGCACGACGCCGGCTACCGCGACCTCAGCGCCGAGCAGTTGCTGCGCGCCCGCGACCACGGCGTCACCGCACGCTTCATCAGCGAGCTCGGCTCGCTCGGCGGCGGCCAGCGCTCGCTCGAGGAGGTCATCCGCCTGCGCGACCACGGCGTCAGCGCCGACTACGTCGCCTCCCTGAAGCAGGCCGGCTACACCAACATCACGGTGGAAGAAGCCGTCCGCGTCCGCGACCACGGCGTCACCGGCGAGTTCATCTCCTCCATGCGCGACGCCGGCTACAAGCTGCCGCTCGAGGAGATGGTGCGCCTGCGCGACCACGGCGTCAGCGCCACTTTCGTCCGCGAGGTCAAGACTGTCTTCCCCAACGCGCAGCTCGAAGACATCATCCGCCTCAAGGACCACGGCGTGCACATGTCGTACATCTCCGAAATCCGCACGCACTTCCCGCAGGCGCAGCTCGACGACCTGGTGCGCGCGCGCGACCACGGCGTCAGCGCCGAGTTCGTGCGCCGCTTCAAGGACGGTCGCTCCCTCGACGAGATCATCCGCCTGAAGGACCGCGGCGTGGAGATGTACTGAGACTCAGGAGCGCCGGCTTCAGCCGGCCGGAGCGACTCGCCCACCTACTGGGGCGTCGTCGTTTTCTTCTTCCGCGTCGTCCGCGGCGCGGTGTCGTCGATCACGATCTTCTTCGCGCCGCTCTTCGACGTCGCCGCCGTCTTCCCGCCGGTGCGCAGCCGCGCCAGCTCCAGGTCGCGCTGCGTCGCCAGCGCCTCCAGCCGGTCGGCGAGCGAACGCCGCACCGCTTCCAGGTTTTTCACGTCGGCGACCAGCGCGTTGTAGTCCGATTGCGGCGCCGCCCCCGAGGCCACGTCCGTCAGCGCGCTCAGCACGTCATACAGCGCGTCCACGTTGCGATACAGCTTGAAGCTGGCGGCCAGGTTCTCCGGCGCGCTGCGCAGCTCCGCGATGCGCTGCGGCAGCGACTCCGAGAGGTTGCGCGAGAGCGCGTCCGCGTTCGCCTGGTACTGCTGCCGCGCCTCTCCGCCGCCTTTCCACTTTTCGATCCGCAGCTTCGCCAGGTCGAGGTTGGTGGTTTGCGCGGTCTGCTCCAGCTGCGCGAGCGTCAGGTTCAGCTCCGCGACCGAGCTCTGCGCGGTCGCTGCCGCTGCGACCAGCACGACGACAGCCAGCGTACGTAGCGTCATGTGGGGAACGTCCTTGCCTTCTTTGAAGTGCTTGGGGCCTGTCCTTGAGATGACGAAACCGGCCTGTTTGGTTACTTTTGCAGCCGGCCACCCGGGCCGAGGCCGGAGCGGGGCGGCCCCCCGCAGCGGGAGCTCAGGCAACCTCCGCTTCTACAAACCCTTCCTTACAGTAACCGATTGTGCGCCGACGGACGCCTCTGGCCAGGGTTGGAGCCTTTCGTCGCGCCACATACGGCCTGTCTCCCAAAGAAGAAATGAAGAGGTCAAGTCCTTGATGCGCAAAAGGGTTCTGCGGGCGTTCGTGCTGTCTTTGTTGCTGCTCATCCTGGCCCTTCTGGCGAACGGCTGCCGCGGCCTGCAGGCCGGCGGCGACACCGGCGGCGGCGGCAACGGCGGGGGCGGCGGCAACCT
>DATIBR010000004.1 GCA_035457425.1 Terriglobales bacterium | reverse complement strand
CTCAGCTTCGGCATCATCCAGTCGAGAATGATCAGGTCCGGGAGGTATTGATGGGCGAGGGAGAGGGCCGCCGCGCCGTCGGCGGCTTGCAGGATGCGGCAGTCGGGCGAGCCGAGGGTCGCCTCGATCAGTTCGCGGATGCCTTCTTCGTCGTCGGCGATGAGGATGTTCTGCATAACGGCTCCGAGAATGAAGACGTCTTGTGCTACGCCAGGATTATCGGAGCGCGCGGGCGGGAGCGAGCCATCGCAACAAAGAAAAACCGAAACACCTGCCCAAAATGACCCCGCCAAGCGAGGCTGCCCTCCAGGCAGATAAAAGATGACCATCGCGGTGTGACGTACGTCACAGCCGGTTCGCAAAGGCAGCCGCTATCGTGGTTTGCGTGGGTCGTAAGTCTTTGAAAGAATAGATGACTCCCTCATGGCGTTCTTCGGTACCTTCGCGCTCCTGATCGCGCTTGCGCTGGCCGGTTACTCCTTTTTTGTGGGGTTGCTGGCGCTGGTCTTCCACCGCCGGCAGTCGGGCGCGCTGAGCGAGACCGCGCGCCGGGCCGGCATCGCCAGCTTCGTCTGCGTGACCGGCGCGGCGTTCGCCCTGGTCTACGCGACCTTCACCAACGATTTCTCCATCGAGTACATCCGGCAGCACTCCAACAAGGCGCTGCCGCTGATCTACAAGTTCTCGGCGCTGTGGTCGGGGCAGGAAGGCTCGCTGCTGTTCTGGGCGTGGCTGCTGGCGGCCTACGGCTTCGTGCTGCGGCTGCGGCACAAGTCGGACCCCAAGCTGTTCGCGTACGCCTCGGTCATCTTGGCGGGCGTCCAGGTCTTCTTCCTGTTGCTGGTGAACGTGGCGGCGCGGCCGTTCGGCCTTGCGGCGCGCGTGGTGGAAGACGGCAACGGCCTGAACCCGCTCCTGCAGTATCCCGAGATGGTGATTCACCCGCCGATGCTGTACCTGGGCTACGTCGGGTTCACGGTGCCGTTCGCGTTCGCGCTGGCGGCGCTGGCGATGAAGTATCCCGGTGAGCGCTGGATCCACATCACGCGCATCTGGACGATGGTGACGTGGTGCTTCCTGACCATCGGCATCTTCCTCGGGTCGCACTGGGCGTACTCGGTGCTGGGTTGGGGCGGCTACTGGGGCTGGGACCCGGTGGAGAACGCTTCCCTGCTGCCGTGGCTCACCGGCACCGCCTTCCTGCACTCGGTGATGATGCAGGAGAAGCGCGGCATGCTGAAGAAGTGGAACATGTGGCTGATCTTCACCACGTTCATGCTGTGCATCCTGGGAACGTGGCTCACGCGTTCGGGTGTGATCAGCTCGGTGCACGCGTTCGCGCAGTCGTCCATCGGATTGTGGTTCATCGTCTTCCTATTCCTGACGTTCGTGGTGTGCAACCTCTTCTTCTTCTGGCGCTGGGACTTCATGAAGACGGAGAACAAGCTGGAGTCGATCGTCTCGCGCGAGTCGAGCTTCGTCTTCAACAACGTGCTGTTCGTGGTGGCGTGCTTCACCGTGCTGTGGGGCACGCTGTTCCCGCTGCTGAGTGAGTGGGTGCAAGGGACCAAGGTGACCGTCGGTCCGCCGTTCTTCAACCGCGTGATGATCCCGGTGGGGCTGCTGCTGCTGGTGCTGACGGGCGTGGGCCCGCTGCTGGCGTGGCGCAAGACCTCGCTGGGCAGCCTGCGGCGCAACTTCACCGTGCCGACGGTCGCGGCGATCGCTCTCGGCCTGGTGATGATCGTGACCGGCTGGGCGCGGCCGTGGATCTCGACCTCCGAGTTCTATGCGTGGACCACCATCGTGCTCTCCGTCCTGGTGGCGGTGACGATCTTCGCCGAGTTCTACCGCGGCGCGCGCGTGATCGCGGGCAAGACGGGCGAGAACATCGTGGGCGCGATCCTGCACCTCACGCGGCGCAACACGCGCCGTTACGGCGGGTATCTCGTGCACTTCGGCGTGGTGCTGATCATGATCGGCTTCGCCGGCACGGCCTTCAACCAGGAGAAGGAGCAGGAGATGGGCTTCGGCGACCGGCTGGAGCTCGGCCGCTACACCCTGGTCGGCAAGAGCTTCACGCAGGACGACACCCCGAACCACGTTTCCGACGCCGCCATCCTGGAGGTCTCGGAGAACGGGAAGTTCGTCGGGATGATGTATCCGGAGAAGCGGCTGTACAAGGCGAACAACGAGCCCGGGACCATCGTCGCGAACCGCTCGACCATCCGCGACGACCTGTACCTGGTCTTCGCGGGCATGAGCGAGACCGGCAAGCCCATCATCAAGGCGTACCTGAACCCGCTGGTGTCGTGGATCTGGGTGGGCGTGATCATCGTGGTGCTGGGCACCATCGTGGCGCTCTTCCCCAACATGCAGGCAGCGACGGCGCAGGAACGGGTCGCGCTGCGCGAGCCGGTCGCGGTGGAGGGAGACTGATGAAAAACCAGACTTCAGTCTTCGGACCTCGGACTTCAGGAAAGCGCCGCTTTGCGCAGCTCGCTCTCGTCGCCGTCCTCGCGCTGGTGTTCCTCGGAGCGGGCGATACGGCGACGCGCTTCAGCGCGCTCGGGCACGGGATGATCTGTGCCTGCGGCTGCAACCAGATCCTGCTGGAGTGCAACCACGTCGGCTGCTCGTACTCCGACCGCATGCGCGGCGAGCTGCAACAGATGCTCGACAAGGGCATGAGCGACGAGGCCATCACGCAGGAGTTCGTCCTGAAGTACGGCAACACCATCCTGGCGGCGCCGACGACCTCGGGCTTCAACCTGGTGGCGTGGGTGGTGCCGTTCCTGGTGCTGGGCACCGCAACCTTCTTCGCGGCGCTGCTGGTGCGGCGCTGGAAGTCGGGCGCGGAGCCGCTGCCGGCGACGGCCGCCGCGGGGGCGCCGCTCGACGAGTATCGCGAACGCGCGCGAAGGGAGACCGAGCTATGATCGCCGCCGCCTGCATCGCGCTGTCGCTGGGCTGCGTGGTCTACGTGTTCTGGCCGCAGCGCAGCTACGTCGCCAAACACCAGAAGACGCGCCTGGAGTACCTGCGCGAGCGTCGCGAGGTGGTGTACGAGAACCTGCGCGACCTGAACTTCGAGAACAAGGCCGGCAAGCTTTCGCCCGAGGACTTCGAGGGGCTGCGCAACTCGCTGGAAGAGGAAGCCGCCGCGCTGCTGGCCGAGATCGACCAACTGGAGCAGGCCGAGATGGCCGCCGCCGAATGAAAACCAGAATGGCACGCCAACGGTTCCTCGCCCTCTTTCTTCTCCTTCTTCTTTCGCCGCTCGCTTTGGCCGCCGACATCACCGGCACCGTCACCAACAAGACGACGGGCAAGCCGGCCGCGGGCGCCGACGTCATCCTACTGAAGCTCGCCGAAGGCATGGACGAGGCCGGCCGCACCAAGACCGACGGCCAGGGCCGCTACAAGATCGCGCTCGACAACGACGCCACGCCGCACCTCATCCGCGTGGTGTTCCAGGACGTGACGTATCACAAGCAGGCGCCTCCGGGCACGACCGCGGCGGACGTGGACGTCTTCAGTTCGGCGCCCAAGGTGCCGGGCGTGCGGACCAGCATGAACATCGTGCGACTGGAGCCGCAGAGCGGGCAGCTCAACATCACGGAACTCTACGTGGTGAAGAACGAGTCGAGCCCGCCGCGCACCCAGATGAGCGACCGCAACTTCGAGATCAAGGTGCCGCCGACGGCGACGATGGATTCGGCGCTGATCTCCACCGGCGCCGGGATGCCGCTGCAAGGCAGCCCCATCCCCGGCAAGAAGCCGGGCGAATACGCCTTCATGTTCCCGCTGCGCCCGGGCGAGACGCGCTTCCAGATCGCCTACCACCTGCCGTACGCGGGCAGCTTCGAGTGGAAGCCCGCGCCCGACGGCGTGCTGGAACATTTCGTCGTCATGGTGCCGAAGGGCGTGGAGCTGGCGCCCGCGGACCCATCGCTTTTTGAGGGCATGCCCGACGACAGCGGCGCGACGGTGCGCGTCGCGACCAACGTGCAGCCGAAGGCGAACATCGCTTTCAAGATCTCGGGGACGGGCACCTTCCCGCCGGATGCGCAGAATCCGCAGTCGCCGGGCCCGGTGGGCGGCGAGGCGAACGCCGAGCAGCCGGGCGGGACGCGCGAAGGCCCGGGCGGCGGCATCGGGAAGCCGATCGACGCGCCCAATCCGCTGCAACAGTACATCTGGTGGATCTTGGGCGGGTTCGTCGTGCTGCTGGCCGCGGGCGCGTGGTTCTTCTACCAGCAGCCGGCCGCTCCGGAAGAAGAAGAGATCGACCCGACCAAGCCGGTGAAGCTCTCCAAGCGGCCCAAGGCGGCGGTCCGCCCGGCCGCCGCGGCCGCACCGGTGGTGCGCGCCGGCTCGAACGGGCGCTCGGCAGCGCTGCTCGACGCGCTCAAGGAAGAGATGTTCGCGCTCGAGAGCGAGCGGCTGGCGGGCAAGCTCTCGCCCGAGGAATACAAGAAGCACAAGGACGCGCTCGACGTCACGCTGCAAAGGGCTCTCAGCCGGCAGAAATAGCGCGCGTGAGCGCGAGAGCGGCTAAGACTCCGTCGGATTCGTGAGCTGCCGCCCGTTTTCCGCCAACACGGCTTTTCCCCTCCGCATCTTTTCTGGGCGGAGGGTTTTTCTTATGGCACTCATGCAGAAGGGCGTGACGATGCTGGCAGAGCGGATGCCGAAGGTCCTCTCGCCGAAGGCGCACGGGATCATCGACTACGCGAGCGCGGGGGCGTTCGTGCTGGCGGGCGCGCTGCTGTGGAAGAAGAACAAGCGGGCGGCGCTGGGCGCGATGGTGTGCGGCGCGCTCCAGGCCGGCAACGTGATGATGACCGACATGCCGGGCGGTCTGACCCCGGTCTACAGCCTGGAGACGCACGGGCGCATCGACGCCGGCTTCGCGGGCCTGGTGGCTGCGCTGCCCAGCGTGATGATGTTCGGCGACGAGCCGGAAGCGATGTTCTTCCGCGGCCAGGGGGTGGCCATCGCGGCCGTCACCGGCATGACCGATCTGTCGGACGGCGTGGCGGAGTACCGGCCGCGCAGCCGGCGCGCGGCGTAGCCACGCGAGACCTGGGAGGCGCCGGCCGCTCGCCGGCGCCTTTCGATTTTTCGCAGCGAACCCTGACCTCCCCGCATCCGTATCCTTACAAGCCATGACCAACGTCTTCAAGACCACGCTGCTGCTGACGGCGCTCACGCTGCTGTTCCTGGGCGTGGGGCGCTACTACGGCGGCGAGCGGGGCATGATCTACGCCTTCGTCTTCGCCGTGGGGATGAACTTCTTCACCTACTTCTTTTCCGACAAGCTGGCGCTGATGATGTACCACGCGCAGCCGGTGACGCGCGAGCAGCTGCCGCGCGTCTACACCATCGTGGAGCGGCTGACGCAGCGCGCCGGCATGCCGATGCCCAAGCTGTTCGTCATCCCCACGGATTCGCCGAACGCGTTTGCCACCGGGCGCAACCCGCAGCACGCCTCGGTGGCGGTGACCGCCGGCATCCTGGAGCTGCTGACCGACGAGGAGCTGGAAGGCGTGCTGGCGCACGAGCTGGGACACGTGCGGAATCGCGACATCCTGATCAGCTCGATCGCGGCGACCATCGCCGGCGCCATCACCATGATCGCGCGCTGGGCGATGTGGTTCGGCGGCGGCGGGCGCGACCGCGACCGCGGCGGCAGCCCGCTGGCCGCGCTGCTCATGCTCATCCTGGCCCCGCTCGCGGCGCTGCTCATCCAGCTCTGGGTCTCGCGCGAGCGCGAGTACGGCGCCGACGAGTCGGGCGCCGGGCTGACCGGCAATCCGTACGCCCTGGCGAGCGCGCTGGAGAAGCTGGAGGCTTATTCGAAG
>DATIBR010000003.1 GCA_035457425.1 Terriglobales bacterium | reverse complement strand
TCCTGCGCCGCCCGATATCCCGCCAGCGTCCCGACGTCCATGTACTGCTCGCCGGCGTACGCCGCGCCCACCGCATTCCCCGCCGCGATGGAAGCATTCAGCAAAGAGGAAAAGTACTCGTCCTGCCGGTGCCGCGCCTCCCACAGGCAGCGCAGCTCGTGCAGCGCCGCGCCCGTCGCCGTGATCGCTCCCCAGATCCAATGCGAGGACGCATCGGCGCGCTTCCCCTGCACTTCGCGCACGAGTCCCACCTCATCGGTCACGACCGCGTCGAACGCCGCCGGCTCGTTCACCGGAAAGAGCACCAGGTTCACGCCCGCGTGCGAGAAGTCCAGCGCCCGCAGGTACGCGTTCTCCGGGAACCAGATGGTGTCCGGCAGCCCGATCAGCACGCGGTCGTGCGCGCGCGCGAACGGCTCCGCCCGGAACACCGCGTCGCACAGCCCCCGCGGCTGCCGCTGCACCACGTAGAACAGCTCGGCCGCGTACTCGCGCTCGGCGTAGTAGCGCACGATGTCGGTCTTCTCCGCCGAGATCACCAGCGCGATCTGCTCCGCGCCCGCCGCGATCATCCGCTCCACCAGGTACTCCGACACCGCTTTCGGACGCTCCGCGCCGTTCACCACGCGCGAGCCGACCGGCAACAGCTCCTTCGAGCAGCCGAGCGGCTGGATCCGCTCGCCCGCGCCCGCCGCCGGGATGATCCCGATCACGCTGCCTCCTTCTGGATGAACGGCCGCTGCTTCGTCGCGCGCGCCTCTTCCAGGTACGCCAGCAACTGCTCGGCGCGCCGCTCGCCGGTGTGCTCCGCCAGCGTCCGCTCGCGCGCCCGTCGCGCCACACGCGCCAGCTCCTCGTCGCTCCGTTCCATCGCGCCGGCGACGTCCTCCGCGCTCCCGGCCAGCAAGATCTCCTCGCCGTCGCGGAAAAACTCTTCGATCCCCTCCCAGCGATCGCTCACGATGGGCGCGCCGCACGCCGCGGCCTCGAAGAATCGCCCCGACGGGCAGTAGCCATACGTCGCCATCGTCGCGCGCGTGAGGTTCAGCGCCAGCCGGGCAGACGAGTAAAACTCCGGATGCTCCGCCGGCGTCACATGCTCGAGCCGCCGCACGTTCCCCGGCCAGTACGGCTCCCACTCCCACGGATACAGCGAGCCCGCCAGCAGGAATTGCCGCTGCGGCATCCGCCGCGCCGGCTCCAGGAACAGCGCGTCCAGCTTTTCCTGACGGTCCGCCGCGTACGTCCCCATGTACGCCAGCTCCGCTGCGAACTCCGCCCGCGGCGCCGTCCGCACGTACACATCCGGGTCGACGCAGCCGTACAGCGGCCGCGCCATCCGCGCGCCGAACACCGAGCTCAGCACCTCGAGCACGCCGCCGCCGGTGAACGAGAGCGCCAGGTCGAAGCGCGCGAGCTGCTCCGCCGCGAGGTACTCGCACTCCCCCGTGCCCAGTTTCGCCAGCGTCAGCGGCGTGTCGAGGTCGTAGAACACGCGCAGCGGCCGCCCCAGGTCGAGCAGCTCCGCCGCGATGCGCTCGCCTTCCGGCACGAAGCTGCCCAGGATGACCGCGTCCGAGCAGCGCGCCTCGCGCAGCGCCTGCTCGCGCACCTCGTCCCACGTCGGATACAGCTCCAGCCGCGCATAGTCGCAGCGCTCCAGGTCGCGGCGCGAATAGTAGTAGTGGACGTCGCGCTCGTAAAAGCTCAGCTCGCACCCGCGCCCGGCGAGCGCACGCAGCAAAGCGCGATAAGGCGTGGCGTGGCCGTTGCCCCACGAGGAGGAGAGCGTCAGGCCGATGAAGGTGAGTTTCACTGAGCGACCGTGCTGGGACCTGTGTTGCCTTCGGTCAGATGGGCAAAGTAGCTGCTCTGTTGCCGCAGCCCTGCTCGCCGCGTGCTCGCCCGCGGCCGGGAAACAGCAAGGGCCGCGCCTCGGCGCGGCCCTTTTCCATCCGTCCCTTCAGTAAAAGTCCGAGCAGCTCAGGAAGAACCCGCACTGCTCGCACTTCAACTTGCAGCCGCGGTCCTTCAACTTCGCTCCGCAGGTCGGGCAGTACTGCCCCACCTCCGCTGCTCGTTGCGAGGCCGGCGACTCGCCCGCCTGCGCCGGACTCCGCGGCTTGCCCTCTTCAGCCAAGTTTCGCGTCCATCGTGATCTCCGCCTTGAGCAGCCGCGAGATCGGGCAGCCCGCCTTGGCGTTGTTGGCCGCCTGCTCGAACTTCGCCTTGTCCGCGTTGGGGATCTTCGCCGTCACGTCGAGGTGGACCTTCGTCACGGTCCAACCCGCGTCGAGCTTCTCCATCGTGACGGTGGCGGTGGTGTCGATTGCGTCGGCCGTCATGCCGGCGCCGCCCAGCTGTCCCGAAAGCGCCATCGAGAAGCAGCCCGCGTGCGCCGCCGCGATCAGCTCTTCGGGGTTCGTGCCCGGCTCGTTCTCGAACCGCGTGGTGAACGAGTACGCCTTGTTCTGCAGCGCGCCGCTGCCGGTCGAGACCGTGCCTTTGCCGTCCTTCAATCCGCCGCGCCACTGCGCGCTTGCTTTCCTCTGCATCGTCTTACTCCTGCTGGATGGATTATGAGTCACTGCCAAAAACAATCAAGCTTAACATTCCCTCCTCATCGGGTTGCGCGGCCGCCCTCGGCCGCGGCTTTTGACTTTCAATGGCTCTCCTTCCTCTGACATACTGCGCGCGCCCGTATGTCCAGCTCTCCCCAAGTCGCGCCGCTTCACGACCATGTCGAGCGCTGGCTGCGCGAGCGCTCGCGCACGCGCCGCGCCGTCGACGAGCGCGTCCAGGAACTCATCGCCAACATCCGCGCCGGCTGCGACCGCTACCAGTCCGAAGACTGGGACCGCGCCAACGAGCGCCACGCTGACGACTTCATCGCCCAGCTGCGCGCCGAGTTCGGCGACCGCGTCTTCGTGACCACGCGCCCGCCCGCGCCCGCCGGGCCCCGCGCGGCGGTCTTCAGCCGCCGCGTGGAGGGAGGCGCCGCCCCGCTCGACCCCGCCCTCGCCGACTGCCTCTATCCCTCGCTCGAAGACTCGGCCGCGCGCGCCGACGAAGCCGTCGAGCAGCGCACGCCTGTCGTCGTCGTCGAGCGCCAGCACATCCCCGCGATGGCGCAGCGCACCACCGCTTACAACTACATCTTCACCGTGCCCGGCGAATCGCCCGAGCGCCTCGTCCTGGTCGCCCACTACGACACCTGGCGCGGCCCCGGCGCCGACGACAACGGCACCGGCGAGGAGATCGTGAAGCAGTACCTGCTCGCCGACCTGCGCTCCACCGCCCGCCCCGGGCGCACGCGCGTCTACATGCTCGCCGGCTCGGAGGAGTGCGGGCTCATCGGCTTCACCTCGCAGGTCTTCCTCGCCGCCGGCCTCGGCATGGTCAACGCCGCGCTCGCTCGCGGCGTATGGAGCGTGGTCGCGCTCGGCCTGGCGCTCGTCCCGCTCGCCAATTTCCGCTTCGGTGTCTCCGGCTCGCGCGAGTACGTGAAGTCGCTGAGCGAGGCCGAGCTGCGCCGCATCGCCTCCGTCATGTCCATCGACTCGGTCGGCGAAGGCCGCATGTACATCCCGGAGAGCTCGCTGGGCGCGAACTTCATCCGCGCCTTCCTGCCCTTCGCCGGCTACGAGTCGCTCAACGACATCCTCGAGGAAGGCGCGCACCTCCACGGCATCAAGTACAACACCTTCATCGCCGGCGGCACCACCGACCACGTCAGCTTCCTCGAAGCCAACAGCGGCCTCCTCGACCGCCTCGCCGACCTCCTCGGCGCCCCCAAGTGGCTCGGCACCCACCGCCGCGGCCGCCCCAAGATCCCCGCCTCCGCGCTCGTCGCGCTCTGCCCCGGCAAGGCCTCGCCGCTGGTCTTCGGCGGCAAGATCCACACGCCGCACGACACCCCCGACCGCATCTACCCGCAGCCGCTCGCCGAATCCCTCCGCATCCTCGATTACTGGTACTACGTCATGGAAGGCGGCGAGCGCATCGCCGCGCCCCGCCAGCTCGACGAGTTCCACTACGCCCAGCTCTTCCGCGTCCGCCTGCCCGTAGAAGAGGGAGTGCGCTCCGAATACTGGCTCGCGCTCAAGGACGCCATCGAGCCCAACCGCCGCAACCTCAACGGCCTCTACCGCTGCGAAGCTCGCATCACCGGCACGCGCGCGACCTGCACCGGCCTCGAGCCGCTCGACTGGGGCGTCCACACCCGTTTGCGCCACGAAGTCACCGAAACCCTCGCCGAGCGCGGCGGCCTCGGCTACGAGCGCGTTCCGGTGCACGAGCTGCTCATCCCGCAGGCCGCGCTCTACTACGCCCTGCCCTCGCGCCAGTATTGGCGCAAGCTGCTGTCCAAAACGCACACCGCGCTCGGCCTGTTCGCGCGCTTCATGGGCTCCAACACGTTCCTTACCTTTTTCGCCGCCGCCTACTTGCTCGCCCAGACGGTCGGCTTCGCGCTCACTGCCGTGCTGGTCCGCCTGCCCGCCTTCGCCGAGCTCTTCTTCCGCTTCTTCCCGGTCACGCTTCCCCTGGTCGTGCTCGGCCAGATGGCCATCCTGCTCTGGCTCATCGGGCGCAAGCTGCCCGCCATCATCGACAACAACTACCGCCACCTCAACCAGGCCGACAACCTGGTCAGCCTCCGGCGCGTATACTCAGGGGCTGCAAACGGCGGGCGCTAGGCCCTCGACGCCGCGCCTCACAGGAAAGGAAACTTCCATGCGCAGACTCATCGCCCTGCTCGTCCTCACCCTCACCGCCTCGCTCGCATTCGCCGACGCCAAGACCGACTCCGCCAAGCGGCTCGAAAGCGCCGGCTGGGTCCTCAAGGAGATCATGGCCGTCCCCGAAAAAGGCATTCCCAAGGAAGTCCTCGACGGCGCCAAGTGCCTCATCGTGGTTCCCAACATGAAGAAGGGCGGCCTCGGCATCGGCGGCAAGCACGGCCGCGGCGTCGCCACCTGCAGGACCGCCAAGGGATGGTCCGCGCCCGCCTTCATCTCCATCGGCGGCGGCTCCGTCGGCCTCCAGATCGGCTTCTCCACCGTCGACCTGGTGCTCGTCTTCATGAACGACAAGTCCGTTCAGAACCTGTTGCAGAACAAGTTCGAGATCGGCGCCGACGCCAGCGCCGCCGCCGGTCCCACCGGGCGCCATGCCTCCGCCGGCACCGACTGGAAGGCGGAGACGCAGATCCTGACCTACTCGCGCGCCAAGGGCGCCTTCGCCGGCGTCTCGCTCGAGGGCGCCAAGATCCAGCAGGACGACGACTCCACCGTCGCCACCTACGGCAAGATGATCGACCAGAAGGAAACGCTCGGCGGCGCCACTCCCGCGCCCGCCGTCGCCGAGCCCTTCCTCAAGGCCGTCGCTGACGCCGTCGCTGCCGCCGGGAAATAGCTCTTCAACGGAGGTCATCCCGAGCGAGTCCGCCGGGGCGGACGAGTCGAGGGACCCGCATTTCCTCCTGGGAACACGAACGGCGGTCGCTCAGCGACCGCCGTTCGTCCCTGCCAGGACCTTCCCTACTGACCGTGACCGTTCTTGTTCTTCTCCGCCAGCGCCTGCGACGTGTCGCGCAGCCGCCGCGAGAGGTTCAGCGCGATCGACTTGAAGAACCGGTGCCCGACCGACGGGAACGTGTCGAAGATGTCGCGCAGCTTCGCCGCCGGGATCCTGTCCGCCTCGACCTCCGTGTCCGCCACCACCGACGCGCTCGCCGGCCGGCCCTCCAGGAACCCCATCTCCCCGCAGATCGCCCCCGCGCCCAGCTGCGCCACCTTCTTCCCGGCGATCTGGATCCGCACCGTCCCCTTGCGGATCACGTACACATAGTCGATGGGGTGCGCTTCCCGGATCAGAGGCTGCTCCGCCGTGAATGTCGCCACCGTCGCGTGGTCCCCGATCAGCACCCAGTCATTCGCCGTCAGGTACTCGAGCTGTGTTGCCTTCACCATTCTCCACTCCACATCCCTCTCGCAGGCAGACCACAAGCATCCGCGGCCTGGCGGTGGCGCGCGCTTGGGGTTCCTTTGCTAGGGGCCCTGGGAAACGCTGTTTCGTTGACGGCAGCCTACCACGATTCCGACTCGAAGCAAGTTACCCTCGTAAGTTACTCAGGTCACTTGGCTTCCGTGGACAGCGCCCAGTGGACAGTGCACCGTGGCCCTCCCCCAGCCTCCGTTCTCCGCTGTCTTCAGGCTACAATCCCCTGCCACGACGGGCCGCTGTCCACCGCCCACCGTCCACTGTCCACTGTATGAAGGCCGGCTGGTCCACTCCGATGCTGCACGTCGGGAGCGTGGAGCGCTCCATCGCCTTCTACCGCCTGCTCGGCTTCGAGTTGGTCGATGTCGAAGGCCCGCAAGGCTGCCTCGGCTGGGCCCGCATGCGCACCGACGACGGCAGTGCCATCATGTTCCTGCTCGCCGAGGAAGGCGTTCGCGTCGAGCCTGAGAAGCAGGGCATCCTGCTCGCGCTCTACACGCCCGGCCTGCCGGCGCTGCGCGCCCAGCTCGTCGCCGCCGGCGTCCGCGCCCCCGAGATCGAGCATCCTCCGTGGATGCCGAGCGGCCACCTCTTCCTGCGCGATCCCGACGGCTACGGCGTCGGCATCAACCATTGGTCCGACGCCGAGCACGACGCCTGGCTCAAGCTCCTCGACCAGAAGCGCGCCGCCGGCCGCATCCCCTGATCGGTCATGTGGCGGCGGGCGACCTCGCCCGCCTGAATCTTTCTCATATCAACCAGCATCGATATCAGGGTTCCCACGAAAGAGGTCTCCATGTCCCTCCGCCCGGTGAAGCAGGTCATCCAGCCCAAGCCCACGCTCGAAGGCGCCGGCGTGAAGCTGCAGCGCGCCTTCGGCTTCGGCAAGACCAAGGACTTCGATCCCTTCCTGCTGTTCGACGACTTCCGCAACGAGCGTCCCGAGGATTACCTCGCCGGCTTCCCCTGGCATCCGCACCGCGGCATCGAGACCATCACGTACGTGCTGGCCGGCTCGGTCGAGCACGGCGACTCGCTCGGCAACAAGGGCAAGATGACCGCCGGCGACGTCCAGTGGATGACCGCCGGCTCCGGCATCCTGCACCAGGAGATGCCCAAGGGCGACCCGAGCGGCCGCATGCACGGCTTCCAGCTCTGGGCGAACCTGCCCGCTTCGCTCAAGATGACCGACCCGCGCTACCAGGACATCCCGTCGGCCGCCATCCCGGAAGTCACCGAGGACGACGGCACGCGAGCGCGCATCATCTGCGGCGAGTTCTGGGGCAAGCGCGGCCCGGTCGAGGGCGTCGCCGCCGATCCGGCTTACGTCGATGTCTCGGTGCCGCCGCACACCAGGCGCCGCATCCAGGTCGACGTCACGCGCAACGCCTTCGCCTACGTCTTCGCCGGCTCCGGCGCCTTCCGCGACGCGTCCGAACCGCGCGCCGTCCTCACCGAGCACACCGCCGAGCCGGAAGCCGCGCCGCACTACGACGCGCGCAACCACTCGCTCGTGCTCTTCGACCGCGGCGACGAGCTCGTCGTCCAGTCCGGCCCGGAAGGCATCCGCTTCCTGCTCGTCTCCGGTAAGCCGCTCGAGGAGCCGGTCGCCTGGTACGGCCCCATCGTCATGAACACCCCCGACCAGATCTCGACCGCGATCGCCGAGCTCAACTCCGGTACCTTCATCAAGCACCGGTGAACCAGGCCTTTTCAACTTGATCATGGGGAGGCGGGCGACCTCGCCCGCCTCTATCTTCCGGGCGACTCGCGACTGCGCTACGCCTCTCACATCGGCCCTCTCGCCCGCCGCACCCGCATCGCGACGTACAGGAACACCGCGGCTACGGCCAGGCCGCCCCACAACCCCGGCGTCAGCAGGAAGTTGATGGGTGTGAGGTGCGCCATCGGGTCCATCGGCATCTTGCCCGCGGGAACCATCGCCTCCATGCCCCCGCCGCTCACCCGGTACAGCAGGTAACCCGGCAGGAACTTGCTGCCGAACAGTGCGTGTTCCAGCGCCACCAGCCCCGCCACCGGGAGCGCCGCCCAAACGAATGCGATGTGCCGCACCGCCGCCGACACCAGCAGCAGCCACGCGTACAGCGGCGCCCACCACAGGATGTGGATGGTCAGCATGTGGTACAGCAGCCCGAACGACTCCACGAAGAAGTGATGCCACATCGCGCCCGGCCCGAAGCCGTTGGCGAGCATCACTGCGCTGCCCACCAGCAGCATCAGGAACTGCGCCACCAGCGTGATCGCGTAGCCGATGAGCGGCGCCAGCACCCCGCCGACCGTGAACTTCGCCAGCACCGTGAGCGTGTCTGAGACCGGGAGCGACTTCCAGAACAGGATGCTGCGGTCGCGCCGCTCCGCCTGCAGCGCGTCCAGCAGGTAGAAGATGCCCGCCAGCACCGCCGTCACCAGGATCATCGCCGCCGCGAAGTCCGGCTGTTCTTCCAGGATCTTCCGGCGCAGCGCCATGTCGTGCGTCGAAAGCGCGCGCCCCAGCGTCGCGATCACGTAGCCGACCACCGTCAGCGCGCCCACGATCACCGGCGCCCAGTAGAGGAAGCGGTACTCCCACAGCTCGCGCCGCACCGACCACAGGAACAGCCGCGCGGCCGGGACCTCGGCGGCGTGCGGCGGCACAGCGTCGCGCTCTTCGGCCCGAGGAATGGCGTCGGTGCTCATTGCACGCCTCCTTCCGCCCGCGATGGAGCGCTCGTCAGCACCGCCACGAAGATGTCCGCCAGCCCCGGCGTGCGCACCTCGCCCAGCGCCGCCAGCCTGCCGCGCTCCGTATTCTCGAAGATCATCACCGTCCGCCCCAGCGACTGGCGCTCGCTCAGCGGCTTCAGCGCGCGCGCCTCCGCCGCCTTCTCCGGACGCACCGCGACCTCGGCGAAGCGCAGCTCCAGCGTATCCATCGGACCGCCGAACACGATGCGCCCCCGGTCGATGAACAGCACGTCCGTCAGCACGTGTTCCAGCTCCTCCACCTGGTGGGTCGTCACCAGGATGGTGCGGTCCCCGTCGAAGTAGTCGTTGAGCAGCGTGTCGTAGAACTGCTTGCGGAAGAGGATGTCGAGGCCCAGCGTCGGCTCGTCCAGCACCAGCAGCCGCGCGTCGATCGCCATCACGATGGCCACGTGCAGCTGCGCTACCATCCCCTTCGAGAGTTCGCGCACCCGCGCCTCGCGCCCGATCGTCGTCTTCGCCAGTAAAGCCTCCGCCTTCCCCCGGTCGAACCGCGGATGCACCCCCGCCACGTAATCCAGCGCCTGCCGCACCCGGATCCACCGCGGCAGGACCGCCACGTCGGAGATGAAGCACACCTCGCGCATCAGCCGGTCGCGCTCCTCCCACGGGTCCCGCCCCAGCACCCGCAGCTCGCCCTCGTACGGCGTCAGCCCCAGGATGGCGTTCAGCGCCGTCGTCTTCCCCGCGCCGTTCGGCCCGATCAACCCCACGATGCGCCCCTCTTCCACTCGCAGGTCCACCCCCGCGAGCGCTTCCGTCTTGCCGTAGTGCTTGCGCAGCCCGCGCGCTTCGATGCAGGCCATGGCTTACTTCTCCTCTTTCAGCGGATCTTTCTTCTCTTGGGTGGGCGCCGGCGACTCGCCGGCGCGTGCCGCCGGGTCCCCCTCCGCCTTCGATCTCGGAGCGAAGGGGTTGTCCCCGAACAGCTCCTGCGGCCAGATCCCGAGCTGCCGGATCCGTTCGCGCACGCGCGGCCACTCCTCCTCGAGGAACCGCCGGCGCTCCGTATCGCGCAGCAGCGCATACGCGCCCGGCACCACGTACATCCCCCGCCCGCGCCGCGCCTCCACCAGCCCTTCGTCCACCAGCTGCTGGTAACCCTTCAGAACCGTGAGCGGATTCACCCGGTACTCCGCCGCGACGTTCCGCACCGAAGGCAGCGGATCGCCTTCCTGCAGCGCGCCGTCCAGGATCATCGCCACCACGCGGTCGCGCAGCTGGCGGTAGATCGGCTGACTGTCGTTCCACTCACGGTCCATCGGGGTTCCCTATTCGCCTTCGTCCGAACAGCAGACCTTACCAGAGCTTCGTGCTCACCCGCCGCAGGTCCATCTTCGCCTGCACCGCGTGCAGCGCGCCGTCCTTGCCCCGCAGCATGAAGGTCCAGTCCTCGATGTGGTGGTCCTTGTCGATGAACGTGAAGATCGCGTGGTGCATGTGGCCGAACCGGTCGCTGCCGCCCAGCTCGGCAAACTCGAACTCCAGCGTCTTGCCGTCGGGCGACGCCTTGCTCAGCGTCATCCGCGGACGATTCCCCGCGTCGCAGTAGTGCACCAGGTTCAGCTTGTCCTGGTCGAGGTAGAACATCGTCACCGGGTGGTCGTATTTGCTCGGGTCGAGCGGCGTGTTGCCCTGCTGGAATTCGTGCACCAGCACGTTGCCGCGCGACGTCACCTTCATGCTCACGCGCAACGTCCCGGCTTCTTCCAGCGCCTTCTTCGCGCCCGGGAAGTCGGTCTCCACGTTCCCTTCCCACTCGCCCGCCAGCGCCTTCATCGCGTCGAACGTGAGCTGCGCTTCGGTCTTTGGGGCCGCCGGTTTGGCGGGCTCGGCCGCGGCTGGTTGCGCGGCCGGCTGCGTCGCAGCGGCCGGCTGCTGCGCGGCGGCGACTGGATGGTTGTGCTGGTCGGCTTGCCCGTACGTGAGCGCGGACAAAAGGATGATCGCGATGGCGCTGCTGAAGCTGTAGCTATGGCACTTCATACTTCACTCCTGACATGGCGGCCTGAGCCGCTGCGGTTTGAACAACTGCGGGGTGATCAGCCCCGCGGTGCCGCGACTGTTATAGTTAACTATAACAGTGCTACACATGTCAAGGAGTCCGATATGATTTCTGTAACCTAAAGCATCTAAAGATGTTACTCGCAAACACGAAGGGCGATCCCGGCCACGGGATCGCCCTTCGCTTGCTCTACCAAAACTTTGCCGCTCAGGTCTTACAGGACCTGGACGTTCTCAGCCTGGAAGCCCTTCGGTCCCTTGGTGACGCTGAAACTGACGGCCTGACCCTCCGCCAGCGAACGGAAACCGTTCGACTGGATGGCGGAGAAGTGCACGAAGACGTCCTCACCGGTTTGACGGGTGATGAAGCCGTAGCCCTTGGCGTCGTTGAACCACTTCACTGTTCCTTGTTCCATGTTGTTACACACATCCTTGTTTGATTTGTTACGCGTCGGTAAAGGACTGGGAGGTTACTTCAGGCAGGAACTTCGGCGAGAAGAACTGCGCACAACCTAGTTTCTTTGTCGCACGTACTGGAACAGTATAACACACGCGGCTCGCGGCCGGCGGCTACTTCTGTTCGACGGCGGTCGCGGGCGGCTCGGCGGCGGCCTTCACCTCGCCGGTGCCGTTGCAGTGCTTGCACACCTGGTCGCGGCCGTCCTTGCCCTTGCCGGCGCACGCCGGGCAGCGCTTCAGATCGAAGGAAAGACGACGCAAACGGTCAGCCATGGCGGCCTGCTTTCTGGGGAGGGCTGCTCGCAGTGTGACACGCCCGGCCGCGGATAGCAACCGGCGCGCTACGCCAGGCCGGAGCGCCCGGGGCCTTCGACCCGCAGCAGCTCGTCGACCTCGCGGATGTGCGTGCTGCCCGCCAGCATGGCGGCGATGCGCCGCAGGACGTCGCCCGGGTCGCCGCCCGACTCCATGACGCGGCTGATCGTGCCGTGCGGCGCGAACAGGCCGGCGTCGGTGATGAGCAGGATCGGCAGCGTCGGCTTGCCGCGCGAGAGCCGGTCGGAGTATTCGGCAGCCTGCTTCAGGTCCGGGCGCCGCAGCGCGATGATCAGCAGGTCGAAGTGGCCCTCGTGGTTGATCTGCTCGGAGCTGAGCCAGTCCTGCCGCACGCGGACGTCGTAGCCGGCGCCCTCGAGCACGTGCACGCGGGTCGCGCGCCGCGCGTCGTCGCGGTCGATCAGCAGGATGCGGGAGGGTTCTTTCAAGCCGTATGAGATGTGCGGAAAGGCCTGGCGGCTGCTTTGCCGGCAGCGGTTTCTCCGCCGGGTCCCGCGCCGCTCCCCGACGCTACGCTACCGCGCTGGTGCCCGCCCGCTGGCCGAGCTTCCGGACGGTCTCGCGCAGGGCCTCGAGGTCTTCCTTGAGCTGCGTCATGCGCGTGATGTGCGTCCCCATCTCGTTGTAGATATGCTCGATGCTGCGGTCGACGTACGCCACTTGCTTGACCAGGTCCTTGAGGCTGGTGGCGCGTCCCGCGGGCCCGGTGGCGCCTTCGGGGCCGATCTTGCCGGAGTGGCCGCGCGGCCCGTCGAGCCCCTGCGAACCGGTGTCGCCTTTCATTCCCTTGTCGCCCTGCGCGCCCTGCGCGCCGGTGGCGCCCGCCGGTCCCGGAGGCCCGGGGATCCCTCGGAGTTGCTGCGAAGCGCGCCGAGCCGGTGTGGCATTGCGTTGCGGCATTGGTTCCTCCTGCAAGAATTAGGGGGAAGGCGGTTTCAGCCGCCTTCCCCGATGGGGTGCGATGAACGCACCGTGATCCGCGGTTAGGCGATCGCCTTGACGGGCGCGGTGTGCGACAGCAGCGTGGAGTGGATCACTTCTTCGCTGCGCACCGTCGGCGTCCCCTCGACCATCTTCGACAGGATCTTCACCACGTCGTTGTAGCCGTTCTTGGCATAGAGCTCGGCGTTCTCGCGCGTGTCCCACAAGCTGATCGCGGTCACGTCGAGGCTGTTCGGATTGCAGAAGCTGATCTCGTCCTGGAAACCCTTCTGCCGGCGGAGCAGCGGCAGGACTTCGGCGCTGAACGTCTTGGTGTAGTCGTTCAACATGGCGGGCTTCAGGTGGACGGAAACGTTGCGAGCAAACATGGGCAACCTCCTCGGGTTGTCGTGCAGGCACAGACTGCGTGCAGTGACTAAGAGGAGTGAACTTCAGATGGGCTGACTTAGCTCAGAAGACCTGAAAGAGGAGAGAAGTGACTTGCCAACCTCATCTCCGACACTACGCGCTATCCGCGACGTAGTCAAACGCGGGCGGTGATGGTCGTTACGGCCGTAACATCACTGGGTGACGCGCGTCACATCGAACGCTCGTACGCGTTGGCAGAATGCGCGTCCATGAACTACAACCTGCGCATCGCCAAAATGGCCGACGGGTGGTTCCTCGCCTGCCTGGGAAAACGCGAACCGGAACAGTGGAGCAGCCAGCGCCTGCACGGCTTCCTGGTCGAGCACGGCTACACCGAGGACGACGCCGGCCACATGGTCTTCCAGGCCGAAGGCGCCCTCGAGATGGAGATCTACGTCCCGGAACTGGGCACCGCCTAGGGGCGAGCGTTCCCTCTCCCACCCTTTGCTCCCGCAAGGTGTGCCGGGGCCAGGTCGCGGGGTTTGACTCCGGACCGCAGGGAGCGTAGCGTCGAGCCTGGGAAGCTTTCCTCCTTCTCTTTCAGATCTCCTGGACTAAGTCAGCCCATCTGAAGTCCGCCCACCTTAGCCATCCCGTTCAGGAGGCCACCCATGTATGCGCGGACTGTCGTCATCCGTCTGAAAACGAACGCGCTCGCCGGTTTCAACCAGGCACTCGAGAAAGAGATCATCCCGCTGCTGCGCCGGCAGGCGGGGTTCCGCGACGAGCTCGCGGTGGCGAGCGACGACCGCTCGCACGTGACCGCCATCAGCCTGTGGGACACCCAGGCGCACGCCGAGGCCTACAACAGCGCCGGCTATCCTGCCGTGCTGATGTCGGTGGAGAAGTACCTGGACGGCGTCCCGAAGGTGCGGTTTGGGAGCGTGATCAATTCGACCCCGCACAAGCTCGTCGCCGTCATCGCGGCCGCCTAGCGTTTCCACCCTTCGCCTCGGGAGAAGCACGCGCGCCCGCGCGGCGCGCCGCTTGGTCCGCCCTCGACGAATCCTTCTCCACTAGTCACTGACCACTGGCCACTGACCACTGGCCACTGGCCACTGACCACTGGCCACTGGCCACTGGCCACTGCTTTTCCTGTCAAGCCCCCAAGATCGCTCTCTTCCGCCTAACCCCTTGATTCGCTGCGGAATTTAGCTGCCGCCCGCATGTCCGGTTTGGGGTACCGGATTTGCCATACTGGAAGTAGCGGCAAATCTTCCTCGCCGCGCCTCCCTTGAAGCTCTCCACACCTCCCCGCCCCACGCGCAAGCAGAAGGGCGAGATCGCCGAAATGGCCTTCGCCGCCAAAGCGATGTCGCTCGGCATGACCGTCAGCCGTCCCTACTCCGAGACCTGCTACGACTTCGTCCTCGAATCCGCCGGCCGCCTCTCGCGCATCCAGGTCAAATCCGGCTGGTCCGAGATCCATCACGGCGGTTATCCCGTCAAGATGAGCAACTACCTCCGCGCCTACCGCCCCGACGAGATCGACTTCATCGCCGTTTACATCGTTCCCGAGGACACCTGGTACGTCGTCCCCGTCTCGGCCGTCCGCGGCCGCATGACCAACTTCTACCCCAACGTCCCCCGCAGCCGCGGCGCCCTCGAACGCTTCCGCGAAGCCTGGGAGCTGCTCTCCGCACCCACAGGGACGTCACCCCGAGCGCCGCACAATAAGGGATTGTCATCCCGAGCGACGGCGCGGCGCTTTCCCCGCGCCGGAGTCGAGGGACCTGGCGTTTCAACCAGTGAACAATTCGCCCGCGCGAAGCGCGCCCGCGCCGCCTGGTCCGCCCTCGGTGAGTTCCTCTTCCGCTAGCCACCCACAGCCACAAGACGCGAGCGCAGCGAGCTTTCCGCGCTGCCGCAGGCTGACGCGCAGCACAGCGCAGCGTCCGGCTAGAATCGGAGCATGGGATTCTGGGAGAAGCTGGTGCCGCCGAGCGAGAAGGCGATGGCGGCGAAGACGGCGAACTGGCCGACGGGCACCGCGAAGGTCCACGAGTGGGATATCGATACCGAGCACGGCAAACCCGCAGTGACGTTCGCCTACAGCTACGAGGCGCAAGGTGACTTCTGGGGCGGTGAGGCGAGGATCCCGTGCGCCACGGTGAAGGCGGCGGAAGAGTTGGGCGAGCGCATGACGCTGCTGGCGTTCACCGTCCGATACTCACCGGACGATCCGTCGAAGTCCTGGGTGGATCTAAGCCAGTTCCGCGATCTGCTGGGCATGCCCGTGGAGTGAACTCCTCCTACCCTTTGCTCCGCACAAGCCGCTCCGCCCGCCGCGGCGGTATGGGGCACCCTCAGGATTCTCGCTCAGCGGAAAGGGTGGGCCACCCGCCACCCTCAGGACCTCGTTCGGCGGCAAGGGTGGGCCACCCGCCCGCGTTTTCAATTGTCAATTTTCAATTGTCAATTTGAGTGGGTGGGCCACCCGCCCACCCGTCCATACCTGGGCCACCCGCCTCCGCTTCTTTGCGTGGGCGAAAAAGGGAGAGTTTGTCGACTGTTCTGAAAACAGAACAGGATCAGGAGCTACCGCGGTTCCGCCAGGAATGGGGCCTATAATTCCGGGGATTTGGCTCCCTTGTTGCGAGGTGGCAGATGCCAGACAACGATAATCCTACAAGCCCAAGGTCAACGTCACGGCCGGGTAGCAGCGACGATGCCGAGCTCCATGCTATGAACGTGATCGTCGCTGCATTGGCCCCGCTCCAAGAGGAACAGCGCCTCCGAGCACTCGATTATGTGCTCAAACGATTTGGCACCGTTGGTCTGCCACCATCGACACCAGCTCCCGCACCGTTCCAGCCCGCAGCCTCACCTGCTGCTACGCAGCTCACGCCAGGCGTTCCCGCCGTGTTGGATATTCGCACCCTTAAGGAAACCAAGAGACCGAGGAGCGCGAACGAGATGGCGGCTCTTGTTGCGTATTACCTCTCGGAAATTGCTCCTGCCGCAGATCGAAAGGAGACAATCAACGCCAGCGATATTGAGCGCTACTTCAAGAGCGCGAACTTCGCCTTGCCTGGGCATGCACGGTTCACCTTGTCAAACGCCAAGAATGCGGGGTATCTCGACAGCGCAGGGACGGGACAATACAAGCTGAATCCGGTGGGCTACAACCTTGTCGTTCATCGAATGGGCGTGGGCGAAGGGGCAAAGGCAAAGAGGAAACCCCGCCAGTCGAGAGGTAAGCGCAGCAAGAAGGCCGTTGCTGAGGCAGGGTCGGTCCGCGAGAAGAAATGACGCAGGCCCATCCAGCCTCGGAAGCATGGGCCCAGTGGTGGCAACGGCTAGATACGTTGAAGGTGACCATTAGTCGACTGCCAGCGAAGCTCCTTGTCAGTTCTGCCTCAGCGCGCGGCGAAGCTCGGGAATTAGTCCAGTTCTACTTTCGGCAAGTCCGACCGCAGCTAGAGGCGATGGGCATTGAAGCTGCAAGAATTGATGAGATCGATCAGAAGATGCAGCACATGATCGAGCTAACCGCCGGCCCCAATCGCAAATCCACCTACCTCGGG
>DATIBR010000002.1 GCA_035457425.1 Terriglobales bacterium | reverse complement strand
CGCACCGCGCTCGACTCGCTGACCGTGCTGGCCGTCATCGGCGGCGCCGCCGGCCGCCGCCGCAAAGCCGCCGCCGCCCCGGCAGGGCAGGAAGAGCTGTTCCGGGAGTAGGCTCCATTCTCGTCAGTGCTGGCGTCAGGGCTGTTCCGAACTCAGAACAAACTCTCATCTCTCATAGCCGAGGCCGCCAAGCCCGGCACAATCGAGCCCGCAGGGCGGCATTCGTTAGCCCAGCACGTAACTGCTGGGGACGCGCGCCCCATCACACTCCGGAGTCCGGAGGACGGCACATGAGCCACTCCTACAACAGCAATCTTGTCCACGCGTTCTTCGCCACCAAGGAACGCCAGCCGCTCATCCCGGAAGACCGCCAGGAGAACCTCTGGGCGTATTTCGTTGGCATCGGCAAGAATCTGGGCTGCCCCGTGATGGCCGCGGGCGGAACCGAGAACCACGTCCATCTGCTGTTCGTGCTCGACCAGAAGATCGCGCTCTCGACGGCGATGCAGAAGTTCAAGGCCAACTCATCGCGCTGGATGGCGGAGCATGGTGAAGAATTCTCGTGGCAGGAAGGGTTCGGAGCGCTGAGCGTGAGTCCGTCGCAGGCGCCGTGCGGGTCAAGGAGTACATCGCCCACCAGAGGCAGCACCACGCGAAGCGCGATTGTCGAGCCGAGTTTTTGGAGTTCTTGCGGGCAGCAGGCATCAAGGCCGGCGACGGTTTCTAGTGCCGTCCCTGAAGGGACTCTGCCGGAATGGGGAACCGCTCTCCCAGCACTTACGTGCTGGGCTTACGAATGCCGTCCCGCTGTGCGGGACTGGCGCACTAGCAGGTTGTCGCATCTTCAGGTTTACCGGAATCCGTGGTCGCGTTTCCTCCCTTCTCTCGCCACATCCTCCCTCCTCCGTTAGAATCGCTGGTTCGCGATGAAGCTCTCTGCCATCGCCGCCAAGCTAGGAGCGCGTCTCGACGGAGCGGACGCCGAGATCACCGGCGTCGCCGGCATCGAGGAAGCCGCGCACGGGCACCTTACCTTCGTCGCCAACCCCAAGTACGCGGCCGCCGCCAAGACCACGCAGGCCTCCGCCGTCATCGTCGACGAGAACTTCCCAGCCCTCGACAAGCCGACGCTGCGCACCAGGAACCCGTATCTTGCCTTCGCCAGGGCCATCGAACTCTTCTACCAGCCGCCGCAGTACGCGCCCGGCATCGACCCGACGGCGCGCGTGCACCAGTCGGCGAAGCTCGGCAAGAATGCTCACGTCGGCCCCTACGTCATCGTCCAGGAAGACGTGACCATCGGCGACCACGCCACGCTGCTCGCCCACGTCGTGATCTACCGCGGCGCCAGGATCGGCAGGAACTTCTTCGCGCACGCGCACGCGGTGGTGCGCGAGCACTGCGAGCTCGGCGACAACGTCATCCTGCAGAACGGCGTGGTCATCGGCGCCGACGGCTTCGGCTTCGCCAAGGACGACGCCGGCAAGTGGCACAAGATCGTGCAGTCGGGCCGCGTGGTCATCGCCTCGAACGTGGAAGTCCAGGCGAACGCCTGCATCGACCGCGCCTCGGTGGGCGAGACCCGCGTCGCCGAGGGCGCGAAGGTCGACAACCTCGTGCAGGTCGGCCACGGCTCGTCGGTGGGCGAGAACACGCTGCTGTGCGCCCAGGTCGGATTGGCCGGGTCCACCGAGGTCGGCAAGAACGTCATCCTCGCCGGCCAGGTCGGCGTCGCGGGCCACTGCAAGATCGGCGACGGCGCCGTCGCCACCGCGCAGAGCGGCATCCCCAACGACGTCGAGGCCGGCAAGGTCGTCTCCGGCTACCCCGCGATCGAGAACCGGCAATGGCTGCGCGCGGTCGCCATCTTCAATAAACTGCCCGAGCTGGCGAAGAAGCTGCGCGGAGGCAAGGACTGATGCCCGACGAGCCCAAGGGACCGGGACTGCGCGTCGTCGCGCGCAACGACCCCAAGCCCATCCGCGTGCTGCTGCTCGACGACCGCGAAGAAAACCTTCTCTTGCGCTCGACCATCATCCGCCAGCACGGCTACGAAGCCGTGACGGCAGCCTCCATCGAAGAGGCCGAGGCCAAGCTGCACGAGATCGACATCGCCGTCCTCGACTACCACCTGGGCGCGGGCAAGTTCGGCACCGACGTCGCCGACTCACTCCGCAAGAAGCGCCCGCAGGTGCCCATCATCATCCTGTCGGCCACGCTGGAGCGGAAGTTCGGCGGCATCGCCGACATGCACCTGCTCAAGGGCTACAGCTCGACCGACGACCTGATCGCCGCGCTCCGCAGCTTCGAAGCCAAGAAGCGCGGCAAGCCCGTCGTGGTCGACGCCCGCGACTTCTACTACTCGCGCATCTCCATGGCCATGGGCGACGACGTCGCGCTCGAGATCCTCGACGCCGCCGGCGACTGGCAGTACGTCAACGATTACTTCGCCAGCCTGTTCGAGAAGAAGCGCGACTGGTTCGTCGGCAAGAACCTGTTCGAGAGCTTCCCGGAGCTCGCCGAGGAGTGGCGCGAGATCGTGAAGACCGTCGCCGAGACGCGCGAGACCTACATCGACCGCGGCATGCGCGGCATCCCGCACCTGCCCAAGAAGAACCCGCGCTACGTCTGGAACGTGCTCGTCTTCCCGCTCAAACTGGCCGGCGGCGAGCCCGGCGTCGTGGTGAGCGCGCGCATCATCGAAAAGAAGTTTTGAGAAGAAGACTCCTGAAAAGCCACACCACAAAGGGCACAAGGGTTTCACGAAGGGCCTCACGGAGGACCTTGGTGCGTACTTTGTGTCCTTTGTGGTTGGCTTTTGTCTTGCTGCTCTTGGCCTGCTCTTCCCCGCGCGCCATCGTCCGCATCAAGAATGTCGGGACGAAGCCCGTGACTGAGGTCGAGCTGAACTACGGACGCATGTTCGGCGTCGCCGAGCTGCGCCCCGGCGAGACGCGCGAGCGCAACGTCCCCATCCCCGACTCCGCCGACCTCACGCTCCGCTTCTACGATTCCGCAAACCAGCTCCACAGCGCCAAGGGCCCGCGCGTCGAGAAGGACTCCACCGGCGTCATCGAGGTGCGCATCTCCGACGCCGGCGCGGTGCAGTGGGCGGTCGACGTCCATCCGAAATAGCTACTCCGGCTCCGACCCCAGCCGCAGCACGTTGCCGTCCGGGTCTTCCACCTGGAACTCCAGCGCCCACTGGTAGTTGGTCGGCGGCAGGATGATCTTCGCCCCCGCGGCCTTGAGCTGCTCGTGCAGCTTGCGCGCGTCGTCCACGCCGAGCCACACCCACGCGCCGCCTTTTCCCTGCGCACTGCGGCAGAGGTACATGGACGCGCCGTCGCGCTCGACCATCGCGAAGTCGTTGGTGCTCCACTCGGCTTTCTTGAACCCCAGCTTGCCGAGATAGAAGTGCAGCGCACGCTGCATGTCTTCCACCCGCAGGATGGGTTGCGAACGCTCGAAGTGAACTTTGTCGGCCACCTTTCCTCCTTGCCGGCGGCAAGCTGCCGCCGGTCCTGCCGGCCGGAGGCCGGCGCTCCTACCTTCTCTGTTCCGGCAGCGGCGCCGCGATCGCGCTGCGCACCGCCGCCATCAACTGGTCCTTGTCGCTGAACTTCGCCGGGTCGAGCGGCTCGTGGAACAGCACGCGCACCATGCCCGGCAGCGCGTAGCTTTGTCCCTTGGGCATCAGCTCGAAGCTGTTGAGGATGGTCATCGGCACCACGGGCACGCCGGTCTCCATCGCGAGGTAGAACGGGCCCTTCTTGAACGGCAGCAGCTTGCCCTCGCGCGAGCGCGTGCCCTCGGGAAACACCGTCATGTTGATGCCGGCGCGCATCACGTCGCCGGCGGCGCGCAGGCTTTGGATGGCGGCGTCGCGGTTCGAGCGGTCCACCGGCACCAGCGACCCCAGCCGCATCGCGCGGCCGAGGATGGGGATCTTGAACAGCTCCTTCTTCACCAGCACCGAAGTCCGGCGCGGGAGCGCCGGCACCACCACCGGCGGGTCGATGTTCGACACGTGGTTGCACATGTAGATGTAGGTCGCCTTCGGGTCGATGTGCTCCAGCCCCTCCCGTTTCACGCGGATGCCGGCCAGCCGCACCGCCGCCCGCGCGCCGAACATGCCGCAGGCGTAGAGAAACTCCACGCTGCCGGTGAGGAACGTCCAGGGGAATGCAGCCAGCGCCGCCAGCGGCAGATAGAGGACGAGGAACAGCAGGACGAGCGCGGTGCGCAAGATGGCGACCGCTTGCCGCACTATGGCTCTGCCTCGCCGCGCAGCCAGGCGGTGCGGCGAGCGCGTTGCGGCGGCGTCACGCGCTCCAGGTCCGAGAAGCTGTATTCGTCCTGCGCGTGGCCTCCCAGCGTGAGCTTGAGCTCGCGCGAACCCTTGCGGCCGACCACGCGCAGCTTCACGGTGTCGCCCACGCGCAGCTCGGCGAGCCGCGCGTCGAGGTCGCCGGTCAGCGTGCGGCCGTTCACCGCGACGACCTGGTCGCCCTGCTCCAGTCCCGCGCGCTGCGCTTCGCTGCCCTCTTCGATCAGCACCACGACCGGCGGCTGGTCGAAGTTCCGCACCGTCGTGAACCCGACATACGGAATGGTGATCTGCTTGCGGTTCAGCCGCAACCCCACCGTCGCGAACATCTGGTCGTACGGCAGCTCGTCGAGCCCCGAGACGTAGCGCGTGAAGAACCACCCGAAGTCCTTTCCGCTGATCGCCTCGGCGGCCTCGCGCACGCCGGCGCCATCCGGGAACGGCCGCCCCTCGTGCGCGTACTTCGTGTTCATGTACTGGAAGAGCTCGCGCAGGCTCTTGCGGCCGTTGGTCGCGTCGCGCAGCGCGAGGTCGAGCAGCACGCCCAGGATCTCGCCCTTGTTGTAGTACGAGATGGAGCGGTCGGGCAGCCGGTACTGCGGATACTTGTCGAACCAGGTGTCGAGCGACGAATCCTCCACACTCTGTGTTCTGTGCGCGGGCCGCAGCTGCAGCGTGCGGATCTCCTGCGCCAGGTTCCCCAGGTATCCGCGCTCGTCGAAGTAGCCGGTGCGCGCCAGCATCAGGTCGCCCACGGTTGAGGTGAAGCCCTCGCTGAACCACAGCGAGCGCGTGTACTGCTCCCTGGTGTAGTCGATGGGCTCGAGCGACGCCGGCCGCAGCCGCTTCACGTTCCAGAGGTGGAAGAACTCGTGCGCGGTCAGGCTCGGCAAGTCGAGCGGCGAATCCTGCAACCGCTCCGCATTCAGGTCGATGACGGTCGAGTACGCGTGCTCCATGCCGCCCGAGCCCGGCCCGTGCCGGAAGTGGTAGAAGAACGTGTACTCCGTGAACGGCCGCTCGCTCATCCACTCCACCGTGGACTTGGTGATCTTCTTGGCCATCGTGACCACGGCGTCCATGTTGAAGTCGCCCGGCTCGGCGTCGACCACGATGTGGTAGCGCGCGCCATCCTGGTCGTAGGAAGTCCGCTCCAGCTTCCCGATGTCCACCGGCCCGTCCACCAGCCGGTCGTAGTTCCGCGCGGTGTAGGTGTGGCTGCGCTCGTCGAGCACCGCCAGCGGCGTGGCGATCGTCCACCCGGACGGCACGTCGGTGAACTTCACCGTCATCGCGGCTTCGCGCGCGTCCACCGGGTACATCAGCAGCTGCGCCAGGTTGAAGAACGCGTGCTCGTTGTTCACCTGCATGCTGTAGGGCCCGGAGACGTCGGCGTAGACCAGGTACTCCACGCTCGCGCCCGCCTCCGCGCCCGAGATGCGCCACGTCGTCTTGTCGAGCTTGCGCACGGGCAGCGCGCGGCCCTGCGCGTCCGTCGCGCGCACGTACCGCACGTACTGCGCGAAGTCGCGGATCTGGTAGAGCGCGTTCCACACCGGCAGCTGGATGTCGCGCTCGGCGGCGGTGCCGGCCAGTTGCATGCGGACCCGCACCAGGTGCGCGCGCGCGTCGCGCAGCGAGACGGTGTAATCGACCGGCACGGCGGGCGAGGCCCAGGCCGTGACCGCGGCGAACAGCAATAAGGTGAGCGCGATCTGGCGTCTCAAGCTTTGCTCGGGACCTCGTGGAGGGTTTTCAGGCGTTCCGGAAGTTTCTCATAGATGCCGCCGAATCCGCCGTTCGACAGGATGACGACGACCTCGCCCGGCCGCATCGCCGGCGCCAGCCTGGCGACGATGGCGTCGGCGTCGGGGAATTCCGACGCTGCCTTGCCCAGCTTCTTCAGCCCGGCGACGAGCGCCGACGTTTCCAGCCGCTGGCCTTCGGGGATGGCCTCCGGCCGGAAGACGCTCGCGATCGCGACCGCGTCGGCCAGCGCGAGGCTCTTGATCAGCTCGTCCTCGAACACCTTGCGGCGCAGCGTGTTCGAGCGCGGCTCGAAGATGGCCCACACGCGCCTGTCCGGCCAGCGGGTCCGCACCGCCTTGAGCGTGCCGGCGATCGCCGTGGGGTGGTGCGCGAAGTCGTCGATGATGGTGATGCCGGCCACCTCGGCCTTCACCTCCAGCCGCCGCTTCACGCTCTTGAAGCTCTTCAGCGCCTCGGCGACCTTGGTGGGCGCGATGTCGTAGTGCGACGCCAGCGCCGCCGCCGCGGTCGCGTTCAGCACGTTGTACTCGCCGGTGAGCCCCATCTCCAGCTCCGCCCACGGCTTCCCTTCCTTCTCCACGCGCCACATCGTGCGCTCCGGCTGGTATTCGACGCCCGCGATGCGCCAGTGCGAACCCTCGCGGAACCCGTAGCGCTCGACCGTGCAGAATGCCTTCGCCAGGCACTCGTCCACGTTCCCGTCGTTGTCGTGCGCGACCAGGAAGCCCTTGCGCGGCACCAGGTTCACCAGCCGCTGGAACGCCGTCTTCACCGCGTCGAGGTCGGGGTAGATGTCGGCGTGGTCGTACTCCACGCTCGTCAGGATGGCCGACTGCGGCAGGTAGTGCAGGAACTTCGGGCCCTTGTCGAAGAACGCCGTGTCGTACTCGTCGCCCTCGATGATGAAGTGCTGGCCCTGCTTCACGGCGAAGCTGGAGCCGAAGTTCTCCGCGATGCCGCCGATCAGGAACGACGGGTTCTTGTTCGCCGTCGCAAAGATCCAGGCCAGCATCGAGGTCGTGGTGGTCTTGCCGTGCGTGCCCGCGACCACCAGCGACTGCCGGGTCCGCAGGAACTGCTCCTGCACCACCTGCGGCAGCGAGCGGAAGACGATGCGCTCGTCGAGCACGTACTCCAGTTCCGGATTGCCGCGCGAGATCGCGTTGCCCACCACCACCAGGTCGGGCCGCGGCTTCAGGTTCGCTTCGCCATAGGGCTGCGCCACCGGGATGTTGAGCGACGCGAGGAAGTCGGACATCGGCGGATACACCGCGTTGTCCGACCCGGTGACCTTGAACCCGCGCTGCTTCAGCATGCCGGCGAGCGAGGCCATCGCGGTGCCGCAGATGCCAATGAGGTGGACGTGCTGCTGCGATGCGTCGCCGGCGCGCATGCTACGAGCGCCCTCGGGCCGACTGGCTGCTTTGCGCGGACGACGACCGCGGCTCGGTCGCCGCTTCCACGATGGTGACGCGCGCTTCCGCCTGCGCCCGCACCTGCGCCCGCACGCCGATGGGCAGCGTGATGTTCTCGCCCGCCACGTGCCCGGAGCGCAGCCCGTACACCACCGGCACGCCCAGGTCGCCGACCACGCGGGTCACGACTTCCTCCAGCGTGTACGTCTGCTCCGGATGCTGGATGCAGTCCAGCATCTCGCCGAACAGGATGCCGCGCACGCCGTCGAACTTCCCCGCCAGCTTCAGCTGCATCAGCATGCGGTCGATCTGGTAGGGCTTCGCGCTCACATCCTCCAGAAAGAGGATGGCGCCGTCGGTCGCGATCTCGTACGGCGTGCCGAGCGAGGCGGCCAGCAGCGACAGGCACCCGCCGTACAGCACGCCCTCCGCGCTTCCCTTCACCAGCACGCGCAGCGCGCGGCCGCTCGCCACGTCCCACTCCCGCTTCCCGCCGACCGCCGACTTCCATGATTCCAGGTGCACGCCGTCATTGGCGGCGAAGTCCTTCGTGATCATCGGACCGTGGAACGTCACGAAGCCCGCCTCGTCGGCGAAATACGTGAGCAGCGTCGTCAGGTCGCTGTATCCGCAGAAGATCTTCGGATGCGCCGCGATCTTCTCGATGTCGAGCTCTTCCAGCAGGTAGTTCGCGCCGTACCCGCCGCGCGCGCACAGGATGGCGCGCACGTCCTCGCGCTCGAACATCTCTTCCAGCTCGCGCGCGCGCCGCTTCACCGTCCCGGCGAAATAAAGGTCCTGGTCGAGGATGGAGGGCAGGTAGAACGGCCGGTAGCCCATGCGCTCGAGCGTGAGCACGCCCGCCTCGAGCAGCCCGGGCTGGATGTTCGACGCCGGCGCCACGATGGCGACGGTATCGCCCGGCTGGAGCGCGGGCGGCTTCACGCGGGGCGGTGGCGGCGTGGGCATCCCGCCCATCTTAAACGAAGTATTCCCCGCGGCAGACCAGCTGCGCCGGTCCGTTGAGGTAGACCGACTGGCCCTCCCAGTGGACCGTCTGCACCCCGCCCGGCGCCACCACCTTCAGCGGCGACGCCGCCTTCCCGGCGTGGATGGCCGCCACCGCCGAGGCGCACGAGCCGGTCCCCGACGACCGCGTCTCGCCTACGCCGCGCTCGAAGAAGCGCGTCTCGATCTCGTCGCCGCGGGACGGCTTGACGAGCTCAACGTTGATCCCATACTTGAAGTCGTGGTGCTTGCCGATCTCGGCCGCCTCCGCCTGCCAGCCCGGCCCGAATCCCGAGACGAATACCACGAAGTGCGGGTTCCCCATGGAGACCGGGATGCCGCGTACCTCGCCGAACGCCAGCTTGATGGGGAACTCGTCGCCGATCTGCGGCTCGCCCATGTCCATCTCGAACCAGAACTCGTTCTCCTGGCGCGCGGTCAGTCTGCAGCGCTTGATGCCGGCGCCGGTCCGCACGGTGACTGTGTCGCCGCTGTGCTCTGCGATCCAGTGCGCCGCCACGCAGCGCGTGCCGTTGCCGCTGATCTCGGCCTCGGAGCCGTCGGCGTTGAACAGCCGCGCGCGCACCGTGGCTTCCTTGTCGGGCAGCAGCCACTCCACGCCGTCGGCGCCCACGCCGTTGTGCCGGTCGCAGATCTTCTTGGCGAACGCCGGCAGGTCGGCGGGGGCGTGCATCCCGTCGATCAGCAGGAAGTCGTTGCCGCACGCCGACGCTTTGACGAACGGGATCGCGGGCATCGTCTTACTCGGCGTCTCCGGGCGCGCCCAGCTTCTGCTCCAGCTTTTGCTCCAGCCGGCCGAGCGCGTAGAGCACGAGCACCACCAGCACGGTGGCGAAGATCGCGACCAGGTACAGCCCGCCGCCGACCGCCATCCCGATGGAAGCGATCATGAACAGGCTCGCCGCGGTGGTGAGCCCGGTGACGCTGCCCTTCGCATGCAAAATGGCGCCCGCGCCGATGAACCCGATGCCCGGGATGATCTGCGCCGCGATGCGCGTGTGGTCCCCGCCGTAGGTCTGCGCAAGCTTGTCGGAGAGCAGCGTGAACATCGCCGACCCGATGCAGAGGAACATCGTGGTCCGCAGCCCGGCGGGCTTGCGCTTCAGCTCGCGCTCCAGCCCGACCACTCCGCCCAGCACCGCCGCCAGCACCAGCCGCAGGATCGCCTGCGACAGGAACAGCGAGTCGAACGTCGTCAGCTCCTGCGATAGCCCGTGCATAAAGTCGAGCGATTCTACATCCTTAGCGCGCGCGCTTCACCGCGTAGAGCACGGCCGCTTCCTCGCCGTTGTAGTCGATCACCGTGAGCGTCAGCAGGTCGGCCTTGTGCTCGCCGGCCGCGCGCGCCACCGGGTCGCCGGGAAACGCGACCAGGACGTCCGCGTACGGCTTCGGATCCTCCAGCGCCCGCTCCCACAGCCCGTGCGGCATCTCCGAGCGCAGGTGCGTGCTCTCGTTGATGGTGCGCTTCAGCGGGATGCCCGCTTGCTGCAGCGCGCCGCCGTGCTCGCCGAGATAGACCATGATGCGCGACTCCGCCGGCAGCTCCCGCAGCGTCTCCGCCACCATGCGTTCCACCGCGACGCGCCGCTTCCCGTTGGCCTGGGCTTCGCGCAGGGTGATCGGCGTCGCGCGCCACACGTAGGGGAGCGGCCCGAGCGCAGCCACCACGATCACGAGCTGCGCCAGGTTCGCGATGGCGCGATACCGCAGGCGCGTCGTCTCCGCGAGCGCCCACATCAGGCCCAGACTCACCGCCACCGCCGGCAACAACTGCAAGCCGTAGCGCACGTTGTAGTAGGAGTGCGGCCACCACACCGGCAGGAAGATGGGCACGCTGCCGTAGGCGACCGAAAGCGCGTAGAACGCCCACGGCAGCCACAACAGCAGCACCGGCAGCCATCGGCGGCTGACCGTCAGCGCGATCCCCAGGCACGCGAGCGCGCCGAAGAAGAGCACGTGCTGCCAGGCGCCTTCGGCCAGGTTCATCTCCGCCGCTTTGCGGACGAACGTCTGCGCCACCCACAGGTCGTGATGGCCGGGATGGAAGACGCCGGGCGTCGAGGTCCGCTCCGCGATGGCCTTCGCCGAATATGGCCCAAGCGCGAAGTCCAGCGGATGCCCGTTCAGCACCCAGTTGTAGGCCAGCCAGAAGACGGGCGCCGCCAACGCGATCAGCGCCAGGTTGCGCACGCCGCGCCAGAGCGGCGCGTGCTTCTGCTCCAGGAACTGCCAGCCGCGGCGCCGCACCAGCACTGCCAGCGCCGCCGCCACGAAGAACGGCCCGGCGAACCATCCGTCGTAGCGCGTGAGCACCATCGCCGCGATGCACAGGCCGCACTTCGTCGCTGCGCGCGAAGCGCGACGGTATCCATCTTCTCCGGTAGGCGCGGGCGACTCGCCCGCGCTGGACCGGCGAGTCGCCGGTCCCCACCCGTCCGAGGGCGAGCGCGACTCCTCCACGAACTCCGTGAAGTACGCTGTCGCCCAGAGGAAGAGCGCGAGATACAGCGACTCCGTCATCGCGGTCGCCTGCATGTACAGCAGGTTCGGGTTGAGCGCGAAGACCGCCGCCGCCAGCCCCGCCGCCGCGCGCGACTCCGTCAGCCGCAGCGTCAGCCGGTAGAGCCCGACGCACGCGAGCACGTACGCCGCCATCGAATACACAGACCCGCCCACGCCCGACTGCCACCAGCCGAGCGGCACGATGAACGGCAGGATGAGCACGTGCGGCAGCGGCAGCCACACCGTCCCGAATCCGAAGAGGCTCGGCGTCTGCGAGTCGAACACGCGCCGCGCGATGGTGATGTGAGCGACCGCGTCGCCATACAGCAGGAACTCGCCGCTGCGGTAGTAATAGACAAACGCCGCCAGGGACGCGAGGGCAGAGAGCCCAGCGACGATCCAGGGATCGTGGTTCGTTGCCTCAGCGGCTAAAGCCGGTTTCTTCTCCAGAGCTTTTCGGCGCGGCCAAAGCCGCGCCCCTCCGAAAGATAGCTCACGGCCACTGTGGGCCGTGGGCTGTGGACTACTCCAGGTGCGTCAGCTCGCGGAACAGTTCGAAGCGCAGGTCGATCTCCTCACGCGTCAGCTCCTGTAGCCGCTCGGTCCCGAAGCGCTCCACCGCGAACGAGCCCATCACGCCGCCGTAGAACATCGCGCGTTTCAGTACGTCGCCGTCGAGCGTGCCCTGCGATGCGATGTAGCCCATGAAGCCGCCGGCGAAGCTGTCGCCGGCGCCGGTCGGGTCGCGCACCTCGTCGAGCGGCAGCGCGGGCGCGCGGAACGGGTGCCGCTGGTCGGAAAAGAAGATCGTCGCGCCGTACTCGCCATGCTTGATGACGAGCGCCTTCGGTCCCATCGCGCGGATCTTCCGCGCCGCGCGCGGCAGGCTCGCGTCCGCCGCCAGCATCTTCGCCTCGCCGTCGTTCACCAGCAGGATGTCTACCAGCTTCAGCGTCTCGCCCAGTTCGGCGCGCTTGCCGCTGATCCAGAAATTCATGGTGTCGCCGCCGGTCAGCTCCACGTCGCTCATCTTGCGCCGCACCTCGGCCTGCAGCACCGGGTCGATGTTGGCGAGAAACAGGAACTCCGAGTCCTGGTACTCCGCCGGGATCTGCGGCCGGAACGTCTCGAAGACGTTCAGCTCGGTGAGGTGCGTCTTCGCCTCGTTAAGGTTCTCGCCGTACTCGCCCGCCCAGTGGAAGGTCTTCCCTTTCGCGCGCTGGATGCCGCGCGTGTCCACGCGGCGCCGGCGCAGCACCTGCTCGTGTTCCGGCGCGAAGTCTTCTCCCACAACGGCGATCACGCGCACGTCGGTGAAGTAGCTGGCCGCAAGCGAGAAGTAGGTCGCCGAGCCGCCCAGGATGCGCTCCTTGCGCCCATAGGGCGTCTGGATGGTGTCGAACGCGACCGACCCGACGACGAGCAGCGAGCTCATCTACGCCCCGGCCTTCTCGCCCAGGTACTTCCCGAGCAGCAGGTGCAGCTTCTGCTTCACCTCCGCCGGGATCGCCTTGCGATCGGTCAGGATGGCGTTGGCCAGGGCCGCGCCGCACTTGCAGCCGCGCTGCTTCGGCATCGCCGCCACGGCGTGCTTCACCAGCGCGCACGCGTTCTCGGCGTTCTTCAGCAGGTTGGCGACGATCTGGTCCACGGTCACCGACTCATGCGAGTCATGCCAGCAGTCGTAGTCGGTCACCATCGCGACCGTCGTGTAGCAGAGCTCCGCCTCGCGCGCGAGCTTCGCCTCCTGCAGGTTCGTCATCCCGATCACGTCGGCGCCCCACGAGCGGTACAGGTTCGACTCCGCGCGCGTCGAGAACTGCGGCCCTTCCATGCAGACGTAGGTCCCGCCCAGCTTCGCCGTCACGTCCGCCTTCTTGCCCGCGGCCTGCGCGACCTTGGAAAGCTCCGCGCACACCGGGTCGGCGAATGCGATGTGCACCACCACGCCTTCGCCGAAAAAGGTGTCCACGCGGTGCCGCGTGCGGTCGATGAACTGGTCGGGCAGCACGAACTCCAGCGGCTTGTGCTCTTCCTTGAGCGACCCCACCGCCGACACCGACAGGATGCGCTCCACACCCAGCGCCTTGAAGCCGTAGATGTTCGCGCGGAAGTTCAGCTCGCTGGGGTTCACGCGGTGGCCGCGGCCGTGCCGCGACAGGAACGCGACGCGCCGCCCTTCGAGCGTGCCGAGGTGGTAGGCGTCCGAGGGCTTGCCGAAGGGGGTGTTGACCTGCTTCTCGGTGAGGTCGGTCAGCCCGGGCATCTGGTACAGCCCGCTACCGCCGATGATCCCGATCTCTGCTTCCGCCATGTGCGCTCCGGTGTGTGAGAGGAACGCGAGATTATACAAGGCGCCTACTGTGGACTGTGGACCGTGGACTGCGGACTCGCCAGCGCTCCCGCCGCCTTCTGCAGCTTCGCCGTGACCGCGTCGTCGAACGTCTCCAGCACCAGCACCACGCTCCCTTGCTGCTCGATCGTGACCATGCCCTCGTCGGTCATCCAGCGCTCGCCGCCCGCACAGGTGAAGCAGCGCTCGCGCGCCTTCTCTTCCGAGCCCGTGGCCTTCGCTTTTTCGCCCTCGTCATTCAGGCTCTGCGCGAACCGGTACTTCACCAGCAGCAGGCTGGCATAGCGGTGCGCCCACTGCGACGCCGCCTCAGGCGTCTTCCAGCGCGTCTCGGTCAGCATCGCCAGGCACGCCACGCGCTGCGCTTCCAGCGCCTTCGCCTCCGCCGGCTTCGCCGCGCAGTCGAAGTTCCCTGCCTTGCCGGTGCGGCGGCCCGCGGCGTAGTAGGCTCCGCCCCGCCACTCCGGCGCCAGCCGCTCCGCCGTCTTCTCGCCCGCGAACTGCTTCAGCAGGGTGTAGACGTCGAACTGCCCCACGTTCCCCACGTCGTAAGGCTCGTACGTCTCTCCCAGGATGCCGAGCATGTCGGGCAGCCGCAGCGGCTCGAGCTTCTCATTCGCCAGGTAGGCCGCCGGATCCATGACTTCGTGCGTGTTGCGCGGCGCCCGATTCAGCACGCCCGAGAACGCCACCTGCTTGCCTCCCTGCCGCATCATCTCCTGCACGAAATCCAGGCCGTAGGTGTAAGGGAAGATGAGCGCGTCGCGCAGATAGAGCGGCGCGCTCGCCAACTGCGGCATGTCGTTCATCCGCGCCGTCTGCGCCTTCAGCATCTGCCCGATGAGCGGCGAGTCCAGCAGGGTCCGCCCGGTCGGCGCCAGCATGTAGTCCACCAGCACGACCATCGCCTGTCCCTCGACCACCGCCTGCCGTCCGGTGCTGGGCTCCTCGATCCCGACCTCCAGCTCGCCGCGCTTCTTCAGCAGCGCGTCCTGGTCCTCGTCCTTCAACGCCTTCTTCATCGACTTCTCGAGGTCGAAGTTCTGGTCCTGGAGCGCGTGCGTCAGCTCGTGCGCCAGCACCGGCTTCTGGCCTTCGGGCTCGATCCAGTCCAGCAGGTACACGGTCTTCGTCTTGGAGTCGTAGTAGCCCGCCACCTGCTCCTCCAGCAGGTCGCCGAGGAACTTGTCGAGGTCGAACTCGCGCGGGATCAGCCCCAGCTTCTTCAGCACGATGGAGGCGCGCTGCAGCCGCTTGGTCTCTTCGTCGTCGCGGTTGCGCTCGGTGATGTACTTGCGCAGCTCGGCGCGCGTCGTGAGCTTGCGCTTCACCGAGTGCTTGATCGGCAACCCGGTGTCTTTCGAGACGAACTGCAATATCTCGTCGACCTGCGCGAACAGCTCCTTCGCCTCGGCGGGCGTGATCTTCCGCTCCGCCTTCTTCTCAGGCGCCTGCGGCGGCGCGGGCGGAGGCGGCTGCTGCGCCGCCACGGCAATGCCGGCGGCGACGAGGACGGCGAAGACACGGAACAGGCGCATCAGGGCTCCGGGAATAAAAGGAGGCGGGCGAGTCCGCCCGCCTCCCTCCATCCTATCCGACTTACTTCAGCAGGTACTCTTTCAGGAACATCACGGTCGCGTAGAACAGGTAGTCGGCGTTCTTCTTCTTCGCGAAGCCGTGTCCTTCGTCGTTGGCCATCAGGAACCACACCGGCGTCCCGCTGCCGCGGATCTTCTGCACCATCTGCAGCGCCTCGCTCGCCGGCACGCGCGGATCGTTCTTCCCCTGCACCACGAAGATCGGCTTCCTGATCTTCTCGGCGTTGTTGATGGCCGCGATCTTCTGCATGAACTCGCGCATCTTCGGGTCGCGCTCGTCGCCATACTCCACCCGCCGCAGGTCGCGCCGGTAGCCCGAGGTGTTCTCCAGGAACGTCACCAGGCTCGAGATGCCGACGTAGTCCAGCGAGCAGCAGATCTTGTCCGAGTAGTTCCACGAGACCTGCAGCGACATGAACCCGCCATAGCTGCCTCCGATGATGAAGATCTTGTCCGGGTCGATGTCCGGCCGCGTCTTCAGGTGGTCGAGCAGCGCCCCGATGTCCCAATACGATTTCTCGCGGTTGAAGCCGTTGTCGGCCGCCAGGAACGTCTTGCCGTAGCCGCTCGACCCGCGCACGTTGGGATAAAGGATGGCGACGCCCAGTTCCTTCAGGTAGTAGTTGTTGCGGCCCAGGAAGCCCGGCGACGATTGCCCTTCCGGCCCGCCGTGGATGTTGATCATCACCGGACGCTTCCCGGCGAACTTCGCCGGCGGCTTGTAGAGGAAGCCGGAGATCTCCATGCCGTCGAAGCTCTTCCACTTCACCAGCTCCGGCTCCTGCAGGTCGGTGAGCACCGCGCCGCCGGTCTCACTCATCGTCCAGCGGTCCACCTTGCCGGTGCGCACGTTGACCGACCACACGTCGACCGGCGAGCTCGCCATGTCGAGCCCGAACGCCAGGTCCACGTTGTTGTCGTGCCACTCGATACCCGCCACGTTCCCTGCCGGCAGCTTGGGCGCCGGCTTCTCTTTGTTGGTCCTGGTGTCGAGCATGTGCAGCTTCTCGATGCCGTTCTCGTTCACCAGGAACGCGATGGTGCGGCCGTCGTCCGACAGCTCCACCTGGTCCACGTCCCACCGGATGTGCGACGTCAGGTAGCTGTGCTTCTTCGTCGCCAGGTCGATGTAGGTCAGCCGCTGGAACTCGTTCTCCTTGTCGGTGGTGACGTACAGGCCCTTGCCGTCCTTGGAGAAGTTGACGTTGTTGTAGACCACCTTCTCGCCGCCCTTGGGCGTGAACAGCTCCTTCGTCCCCTTCGCCACGTCGACGATCCAGATGTAGCTCTCGTTCGCCGAGATGAACTCCGCGAGCGCCAGCTTGCTGTCGTCCGGGGACCAGTCTTCCACCGACCAGCCGCCGCCCTTCAGTTCCAGCAGCATCTTGTCCGTCTTCGGGTCCTTCGGGTCGATGATCCAGATGTCGACGTCGTCACCGGTGCGGCGCGTCGAGCCGTAGACCGCGCGGTCGCCCTTGTTCGAGAAGTTCCAGTCGGTGTTGCGCGACTTGCCGTCGGTCAGCAGCGTGATGTCGCCGCTCGCCACGTCGTAGCGGTAGAACTGGAAGAACTCGTCGCCGCCCTTGTCCTTGGAGAACACGAAGTAGCTGCCGCGCTTCGGCTCGTACCAGCCGCCGCCCACCCGGTCGGGATAGAACGTGAGCTGGGTGCGCGCGCCGCCCGGCGTCGTGAGCCGGTGGATCTGCGCGGTGTCGGCGAAGCGCGTGCCGATCAGCATCTCGCGCTTCGTCGGATGCCAGCTCCGCAGGCCCGCGGTGCGGTATTCCGTGTACCGCGCCACGTCTTCCACCAGGCTCATCGGGATGGCCGGCACGTTCTCGACCACCAGGTTGTCGTATGGCTTGAGCGTCGCCGGCTCGGCCGGCTTCGCGGCTTGCTGCGCAAAGACCGGCGCGCACAGCGCCAGGACCAGTACCCACAGCATTCGCTTCATCTTCATATCAGTCCTCTTGGATTTGATTCGGACCTATCCGCGCGCGACCTGCTCGGCGAGGAACGCCGCGCACGCCTTCGTGCCCAGCGACCCGCCCACGTCGCTCGTCGTCTTCTTCTGCCGCACTGCTTCCAGGATGGCCTTGTCTATCTTTTCTGACTCCCGCTTCAGCCCAAGGTGAGCGAGCATCATCGCCCCGGTCGCGACCGCGCCGATGGGGTTGGCCATGTCCTTGCCCGCCAGCGGCGGCGCCGACCCGTGCACCGGCTCGAACAGCGACGTCTTCCCCGGGTGGATGTTCCCGCTCGCCGCCATCCCCAGCCCGCCCTGCAGCGCCGCCGCCAAGTCCGTGATGATGTCGCCGAACAGGTTGTTGGTCACGATCACCTCGAACTGCTTCGGCTCGCGTACCATCTGCATGCACAGCGCGTCCACGTACATGTGCGACGGGCTGATGTCCGGGTACTCCGCCGCCACCTGCTTGAACACGCGCTGCCACAGCCCGTGCGCGATGGTCATCACGTTCGACTTGTCGGACATCAGCACCTTGCTGCGCTTTTCCCGCCGCGCCAGTTCAAACGCGTAACGGATCACCCGCTCCACGCCCTTGCGCGTGTTGTAGTCCTCCTGGATCGCGACCTCGCCGGCCGTGCCCTCGCCCGTCAGGCTGCCGCGGTCCACGTACAGCCCCTCGGTGTTCTCGCGCACCACGACGAAATCGATGTCCGCGGCCTGGGCGTGCTTCAGCGGGTTGAGCGACTCGTCCAGGCACTTCACCGGCCGCACGTTCGCGTACAGGTCCATCTTGAAGCGCATGCCCAGCAGGATCTCTTTGGCGTGGATGTTCGTGGGCACGCGCGGATCGCCCAGCGCCCCTACGAAGACGGCGTCGAACTCGCGCTCCAGCTTGCGAAAGCCCGACTCGTCCGCGTAGCCCGGCAGCGTGGTGCCGTCCTTGAGGTAGCGGTCGGCGCCCCAGTCGAACTCCGTGAACGCCAGCGGCGCGTTCGTCGCGCGCAGCACCTCGAGCGCCGCCGGGATGACTTCTTTGCCGATGCCGTCGCCGGGGACGACGGCGATGCGCTTCTCCGCCACTAGCTCTTCACTCGCGTGTATTCCATCTTCGCCGTCGTCATGTTGCCCTTGCCGTCGTCGTAGGACCAGGTCTGGACGTGGTGGTCGGCGTCGACGATGGTGATGACCAGCTTCTTCATGTGGCCGCCCCGCAGGTTGGTGCCGTCGACGAAATCGAACTCGAGTACGCTCGCGTCAGGCATCGCCGTAAGCCGCATCCGCGGCTGGTTCTGCCCCGAGCAGTAGTGCGTCGCCATCAGTTGCTTCTCGCCGTCGGGATGGAACATGGTGATCATCTCGGTGGCTTCGTTGTGCTCGTCCATGCTCAGCATCATCGCCGAGCCCGCCGAGACCACCTTGAAGTTCGCCATCCCCTCGAACGTACCCTCCGGGCCGACATACTTCCCTTTCCAGTCGCCCGCCAGCGTCTTCAGGCGATCGAACGCGGCATTGGGGACCGGCTTGGGACGATGCTCTTGCGCGACGAGCGAGACGGCTGCGAACAGACAGAGCGAGACTGCGAGGAAGCGAAGCGTTCGCATGGGGTTCCTCCTTAGGACTGCGTGCGCGGGACTGGCGATGATAGCCCGTCCGCCGCCCCCGGCCAAGCCGCGGCGCACAGCTATAATCGAAGGTTCCGCTATGGTCGAGACCCCACTCCATGACGCGCTCGCTGCCGCCGGCGCCCGCTTGGGCGAGTTTTGCGGCGCGATCACCGCTGCGTCCTTGGGGGATGTGGCGAAGGAATATGCCGCGCTGCACTCGGGCGCGGCCGTCTACGACCTCGGCTACCGTGCCAAGCTGTTCGTCAGCGGCAACGACCGCGTCCGCTGGTTGAACGGCATGGTCACGAACAACATCCGCGACCTGGCGCCCGGCCGCGGCAACTACAACTTCCTGCTCAACGCCCAGGGACACATCCTCGCCGACATGTACATCTACAACGCCGGCGACTTCTTCATCGTCGACACCGACTTCGAGCAGGAAGAACGCGTGCTGCAATTGTTCGAGAAGTACATCATCATGGACGAGGTCG
>DATIBR010000001.1 GCA_035457425.1 Terriglobales bacterium | reverse complement strand
GGATTCCATCGCGAACCTGCCGCTGAACGGCCGCAACTATCTGGAACTGGCGCTGCTGGTGCCGGGAAACTCGCCGGCGCCGAACTTCGACCCCACCAAGACGAACACCGTGCAGATCTCTTCCGCCGGGCAGCTGGGGCGCGGTGGGAACATCAGCATCGACGGCGCCGACAACAACGACGATGTGGTCGGCGGCGCGCTGCAGAATATCCCGCAAGACGCGGTGCGGGAATTCCAGATCGCGACCAACCGCTTCTCCGCCGAACTCGGCCGTTCGGGCTCGTCGGTCATCAACGTCGTCACGCGCTCCGGCAGCAACGAACTGCACGGGTCGATCTCGTTCTTCGAGCGCGACGACGTGCTGCAGGGGCTGCCCGCGACCTTCGACCGCACCCTCGGGCAGACCCCCGACTTCAGCCGCCAGCAGTACGCCGCCGCCATCGGCGGGCCGCTGGTGAAGGACAAGGCTTGGTGGTTCGCCGGCTTCGAGTACCGCGACCAGGACGGCGTCGTGCTGGTGGGCCGCCGCGACGTCCCCACGCAGACCATCCAGCGGCTGTTCGCGCCCGCGCCGCTCACCGACCTGATGTTCACACCGCGGCTCGATTGGCAGGTCAGCGACAAGGACCAGCTCAGCTTCCGCTACGCCGTGGAGCGCGCCGACGCAGTGGACTCCAGCACCTTGATCCGCGCCCTCGGTTCGGCCACGCAGAGGCAGGACGGCGAGAACCATTACCAGTCATTCGTCTTCAACTGGACGCGCGTGATCTCGAACGACATCGTGAACAAGGCGTCGATCAGCGTGAACAACTTCATCAATCGCACGGAACCGGTCGCGCCCGGCCCGCAGTTCACTTTCCCGAGCATCCAGGATGGCGCGTCCTTCCGCGTGCCGCAGCAGACGCGGCAGAATCGCCTGCAATGGAGCGATAACGTCTCCTGGAACGTGGGGCGGCACTTCTTCCGCTTCGGCGGCGAGATGCAGCGCATCGACGCCGACTTCGACTTGCGCGTCTTCCAGCAGGGGCGCATCGAGTTCCTCGAGGACTTCGCCCCCTTCGATCGCAACGGCGACGGCCTGGTGAACGACCTCGACCTGCTGTTCGCCGTGACCCTGCGCAGCGCCTTCCCCGACCGCCCGCTGCTGCTGCCCGATTCAGACAACAATTACGTCGCATTCTTCTTCCAGGACGACTGGCGCCTCCACCCGCAGTTCACGCTGAACCTCGGCCTGCGCTATGAACTGGACACGGACGTGAAGAATATCGGGCGCTACGCGGAGCTGAACCCGATCATCCTCCCTTTCCTGCACGGCTCCCGCGGCATGGACACCAACAACCTGGGGCCGCGCATCGGCTTCAACTGGGCGACCAGGGACGCCCGCTTCAGCGTGCACGGCGGCTACGGCATCTACTACGACCGCATCACGCTGGAGATCAGCTCGCTGGAGCGCGGCCTGGACGGGCGCGCGCTCCCCATCGAGGTCCGTGCCGGCAACGTCTTCTTCCTCACCGGCCTGGGAACATTCGCGCCGGGCGCGCCCACGACCGCCGACCCCTTCAGCGGCTTCCCGTTGCCGGGCGCGGGCGCCGCGGGCATCAACATCATCGCGAACAACATGCAGAACCCCATGGTGCAGCACTTCAACCTCGGATTGGAGAAGGCGCTGGGCGGCGACTTCGTCGCCAGCGCCGATTATCTGCATGACCTTGGCACGCACTTCATCTACGGCCGCCCCATCGGTTCCGTCTTCAACCCCGTCGTGGGCGGTCCCGATCAGGTGAAGGCGCTGGAATCGAGCGTGAACACGAAGTACGACGGCCTGCTGCTGAGCGTGCGCAAGCGTATGTCGCACCGCTATCAGTTCATGGCCTCGTACACCCTGTCGAAGGCGTTCAACTACTCCAACGACGACCAGATCCCGTTCGCCAACGGCCCCATCGACCCGAGCGATCTCCGGCGGGAGTACGGCCCGGCGCCGAACGACCAGAGGCACCGCTTCGTGGTCTCCGGGACCGCACTGCTGCCGTGGGGCTTCCGCGTCTCGCCCATCTGGACGGTGGCTTCGGGCGTGCCCATGGACATCCTGCTGCCCGACGCCAGCAGCCGCGTGCCGGAGTTCCAGCGCAACGCGGGTGGACGCGTCTTCCACACCGCCGACGAGTTGAACGCGGCTCTGGCGGCCCTCAATGCCGGCCTGCCGGTCGTCGATCAACTGCCGCTCGTCGCCCCAGGCGCGCGCTTCAACGACAGCTTCAACTCGTTCGACATCCGGCTGGCGAAGACGTTCAAGGTGCGCGAGCGGTTCTCGATCGAGGCGATGGCGGAAGCCTTCAACCTGTTCAACGTCACCAACATCCTGGGAGTCTCGAACCTGAATTACTCCGGCTTCAACAACGTGCTGGCACGCGACAGCAATGACCCGCTCGACCCCGGCTACCTAAGCTCGTCGTCGTTCGGCCGGCCTGTCACGACGGCCGGCGGCGTGTTCGGCTCGGGAGGCCCCCGGGCCTTCCAGTTGGCGGCTCGATTCACGTTCTAGACCCTCGCAGGAAAGGAACGTTGCGGTAGACCATGCCGGCCCGTATGCTGGCCGGCCAGTCGTCGACTCTTTCGCCAGGAGGCACTGCCGATGGGCCACGCTGCGGCGACGTTCCACCGCTCTCTCGCGCCCGTAGACATCGCGATCATCGTCGTCTACTTCCTCATCATCTTCGGCATCGGGATGTACTTCGCCCGCCGGGAACGGACTTCCGCGGATTATTTCCTGGCAAGCCGTGACGTGGGCTGGTTCGCGATCGGCGCCTCGCTCTTCGTGTCGAACATCTCGACCGAGCATTTCATCGGACTGGCGGGCTCGGGCGCGACCTCGGGCCTCGCCGTCGGGCACTTCGAATGGCTGGCCTGCATCATCGTGCTGATCCTGGGCTGGGTGTTCGTGCCCTTCTACCTGCGGTCCAATGTATTCACGATGCCGGAGTTCCTGGAGCGCCGCTTCAACCGCTCCTGCGCCGTGTATCTGGCGAGCATCTCGATCCTGGCGTATGTGTTCACCAAGATCTCCGTGCACCTCTATGCGGCGGCGGTGGTGCTCGAGCGCGTGGTGGGCTGGAGTCCGATGACGGCGGCGCTCATCCTCGTCATCGCCACCGGCGTGTACACCATCGCGGGCGGGCTGGCTGCCGTCATCTACACCGACCTGGTGCAGACCCTGATCCTGATCGCCGGCGCCGTCGTGCTCACCTGGATCGGCCTCGATAAGGTCGGCGGCATGGAGGGGATCCGCGCGGCTGTGCCCGCCGGTTACTTCCACATGTTCAAGCCCGCCACCGATCCGGAGTTCCCCTGGACCGGCATCTTCTTCGGCGCGCCCATCCTCGGCATCTGGTACTGGTGCACCGACCAGGTCATCGTGCAACGCGTGCTCAGCGCCAAGGACGAGGGCCACGCCAAGGCCGGAACCATCTTCGCCGGCTTCCTGAAGATCCTGCCGGTGTTCATCCTCGTTCTCCCGGGACTGATCGCGTACGCCTTGTACCCGCAGATGTTCAAGGTGGAGAACGGCCAGGTGATGAACGGCGACATCGCTTATCCCACGCTCATCGTGAACCTGCTGCCGACGGGCCTCGTCGGCCTGATGATCGCGGCCTTGCTGGCCGCCTTGATGGGCGCCATGAGCTCGGTCTTCAACTCGGCCTCGACCCTGGTGACGCTCGACTTCTATAAGAAGCTGCGCCCCAACGCGAGCGAGGTGCAACTCGTGACGTTTGGCCGCGTGGCCACCGGCGTGATGGTGGTGCTCGGGATCCTCTGGGTGCCGTTCATCCACCTCATCAGCAGCCAGCTCTACATCTACTTGCAGAGCGTGCAGGCATACATCAGCCCGCCCATCGCGGCGTGTTTCATCTTCGGCATCCTCTGGCCCCGGCTGAACGGCACGGGAGCGATCTCCTCGCTGCTGACCGGCTTCGTGTTTGGCGCCCTGCGCTTCACCTTCGAGATCCTCGACAAGATGGGCAGCGGCCATCGTTTCACGTCGCCCATGATCCGCGCGCTCCTCGACATGAACTTCCTGCACTACGCCATCGTGATGTTCGTGATCTGCTCGGCGGTGCTGGTGCTGGTGAGCCTCGCCGGCCCCGCGCCGGAGCGCAGGAAGATCGCCGGGCTCACCTTCGCCACCGTGGACATGAAGATCGACACCAGCGAGGTCGATCCCGTCCTGTTGCGCGAGCAGTACAAGCCGGCTCCCGAAACACCGCTCGAGCGCCGCATCAACATCGCCATGAGCGTGCTCCTGGTGGCCTGCGTGGTCGGACTATGGATCTACTTCCGATGAGCGCGACCGGGGCGCGCGCGCTGCCTTCGCGAACGACGCAGCGCGAAGCCGAGCTTCGCCTCCGCGGCGGGCCGCTGCAGCGCTTCCTGAATGGCGAGCTGCGCTCGGTCGCGCTGCTCTACCTTCCCTATCATCTATACGACGTCACGATCGGTCGCGCGGGCGCCACGCGGCGCTCGCGCTACGCCGGCGACGCGCTTTGCGGGGCGCTCGATCCCTATGAGGTCGATTCGCTGCCTGAGGCATGCGTCCCGGCGGAGGGCCGCAACGTGCTTCCCGTGATGCTCTCCCCGGAAGCAGGAGCGGAGCGGCTGCGCGACCAGTTGCGGCGGATGATCTACCGCCAGGGCTTCTTTCGCGCGGGCAAGCTGGAGATCGCGGTCCAGCCGGCGGGAGACAGGATACTGGTGCCATACTGGGCGGGCTTTTACGGCCGTGGACAGGAGGCACGCTTGCGGGTGCTCGATGGCGTGCGTGGAACGCTCGAGGGCGCCAAGGCTCGGGAAATGGTGCGGGAATGGTTGATGGCATGAAGAAGAGAACCTGCTCCTTGTTGGCCGTGGCCGTCCTCGGCGGCTTGCTGTTGGCGGGCACCAGCACGCGCGGCCAGGAAGCGAAGCCGCCTACCGAGTTCCGATCCGAGACCACGCTGGTGGTGGTCGACGCCATCGTCACCGACAAGAAGGGCCACGTGGTGACCGGGTTGGACGCCTCCGCGTTCAAGATCCTGGAAAATGGCGTGGAGCAGAAGATCGTGAACTTTTCCGCGCCCACGCTCACACCGGGAGCGACCGAGGCGCCGGCCGGCGCGCCGCGCATCTCCACCGCCCCGACCAAGCCGGCCTTCCCGCAGTTCATCACGGTGGTGCTCGATCTCTCCGATAACCGGCCGATGAACATCAAGCGGTCCTGCGATGCCGTGTTGCAGCATCTGCGCAAGGTCACGACCGAACATCCGCAGGTCGCGATCTATTACATCGAGCATGGGCTGCATCTCGCGCTGCCTTTCACCGCCGACTATGAACAGGCGGGAAAGACGCTGGATGCGCTCGAGCGCCGCGCCTCGCGCGGGACGATCACGGGAACAGACCGGCGCGCCATCCAGGAGCAGATCGACGAACTGTACCTGATGGCGCATCCGGAAGCCATGTCGGCCTCCGGCACCGCGCAACTCGGGCCCTCAGCCGGCTCGCGCAGTGGTCCTTCCAACCCCTTCGCGCAGGCCTACATGCGCGAGATCAACACGCTGCGCGGCTTCCTCAGCCTGGCGAACACCTTCCAGGTGCGCGACATCATGGTCGCGCTGCGCTCGATCGCGCTTGCCTACCGCGACCTGCCCGGGCGCAAGAACGTGATCGTCTTCTCCGAAGGCTTCCCCTATGCCTCGGGCGCGAACCCGCAGATGGACGCGCTGATCGCCACCGCCGACCAGGCCAACGTCTCGTTCTATGTCATCGACCCCAGCGGCCTCGACACCGGCGTGGGGATCGAGCGGCGCGGCATCACCGCCCTGAATTCGCAGATCAACGAGATCTCCGAACAAGGCATCGGCGACACCATGGGGGGCGAATCGAAGTTCGACCGCATGAAGATCCTGGGCGACAGGTCGCTCACCGACCAGCTCGACTTGCTCGCGACTTCCACCGGCGGCTTCCTCGTGAAGAACACCAACGACCTGCAACCGGCATTCACACGCATCATCAATGAGACGAACAGTTTCTACGTGATGACGTTCCGTCCGAGCGATCCGGTGGCCGATGGCACGTTCCGCACGCTGCGCGTGCAGGTGGCGGGCGAAGGCCTGCAGATCCGCCATCGCAAGGGGTACTGGGCGATCCCGCAAGGCCGCGGCGTCATGATGAGCCCTGCCGGCGCGCAGCTGCTCGCTTCGGTGAATGCCGGCACGGTCAGGAGCTCGCTCTCCCCTGCGATGCAGGCCACGGTAATGCTCGCTCCCGATGGCTCCTATTACGTCCCGATCTCGTATTCGGTGCCCGCACAGCTGGCCGTCGGCGCGAATGAGAAGAGCCCGCCGCTGAACGTGATCGTGGTGGGGCGCGACCGCGAGGGGCGCATCGTCACCAGCTACGAGAAGGAGTGGCGCCTGGTCGCCGAGGCAGCGGAGCGCAAGGGCAACATCACCTTCCAGGGACAGCTGCCGTTCTCCGACCAGATCGCGTCCGTCGACCTGCTGTTGCGCATCCCCGACGGGCGCTACGGCGCGGCCTCGGCCAAGCTGAGGATGCCGACCACCGGCTCGCCGCAGCTTTCCGACATCGTGCTCGCGACCGAGATGGAGCAGGCGGAGTGTCCCGACCACGCCGAGGCGCTCTGCATCGGCAACGCACGGTTTCATCAGCCGGCCACCCCCGCGCTCTCCGAAGGCGGAAGGCTGATCGCGGTGGTCGCCGCGAGCGGGCTTGCGCTGGACGCGCAGACAAGGAAGCCGCGCGTCGGCGCTGTCTTCAACGTGAAACAGGGCGGTAAGGCCCTGGGCTCGATCCCGGAGAAGAACGTGCAAGCCATCCCCGGGATCCGGCCGGATACCGTCTGGTTCGTCGCGCAACTCAGCCTGAAGTCGTTGCCCGCCGGCAACTACACGCTCGAAGTCGTTACGAAGGATTTCGGAGGCGACACCTCCGCTTCGAATGCGACCGCCTTCGACATCCGTTGACGCTACCGGGCTTCCGGCAGCGCGTCTCCGGACGCTTCAGTGCTCGCGGAGTGACTTGAGCGACGCCTTGGCCTGCTCGGCCATCGCGCCATCCGGCGATTCGCTCAGGTAGGTGGTGTACTCCGCGATAGCATCGGCGTCCTTGTGTTGAAGTTCAAGGGCGCGGCCGGCGATCCAGTGGGCGATGGCAAAGCGGCTGTGCTCGAGCGAGTGCACCTTGGCAGCCGTGGTCGCAGCCTCTTCCAGCTTGTTCTCCAGGAGCAGGATGTTCGCCAGCACCGTGAGCGTTTCCGGATTGTTGGGACTGGTGGCCAGGGCCCGCTGCAGCAGCGCTTCGGCTTCGGGGTTCTTGTTCTCGCTCGCCCGGACCTTGGCGAGGTTCAGCAGAGCTTCACCGTACTTGTCGTCGGCAGCGATGGCCTTCTCGAAGGCTTCGCGACCGCGCTCGTGGTCCCCCGTCTGCATGTACGTGATGCCGAGGTCGTTCCAGGCGTGCGCATATTGCGGGTAACGCTCGATGGCCTTGCGAAAATGCGCTTGCGCGCGAGCGACGTCGCCCGCTTCGAGCGCCCGTTGCGCTCGTTCGAACTCCTTGCGTGCCTTCGCAGGCACCTGCAAGTCCGTGGCCGCAACGACCCCAGGATTCCCCACCACCGGCGCGCCCTTCCTTCGCGGGACATGGATGGTCTGCGAGCCGGAAGCGTTGAGATCGAACGCGTCGGAAGTCGTCGTCTCCAGGCTCAGGTCGCTGACACGGATGCGGTAGTAGCCCGGCTCGATCTGCCGCAGTTCGAGCGTGCCTTCTTCGGTGGTGTAGTTCGACTGTGCCGGGACACCAGTATTCGCATCGATGAGCTCCACCCGCACTCGCGGCACCGGCTTGCTGGTCTCGGCGTAACGCACGTAGATGCGCAGGTCGACCGACTTGGCGCCGGGCCGCTGAGCGCAGGCGGACGCAGCCAGGAGCAAGCAGCAGCAGATGCCGGCCCATATCGCTGGCTGACGGCCGCTTCCCATCGGAGGGACTCCTTCACCGCGGTCCGTTGGGACCCGCAGCTTTGATGAGCGCCGCGCGGCCTATGCGTGAGCGCGCTGCCTGGCGCTTCTTCAGCCAGACAGTGTACTCCGCGACGCCCCGGGCGCAGCTCGGCCCCACTCCGGAACCATCCAGCCGGCAGGCTTCCAGCATCTCACCTGCTGCGCACTCGTCCGAGGACCCGACCATGAAGTGGATTGCCTTCGATCAGGAGACCGCGGCTGCCCTGGCGCAGCACGTGGAGAACGTGGAAATATCACGAACGGCCGCCGGCGAAGTGGAGAGCGCGCTGGAAGCCGCCGCTGCCGGACCCGCCGTGCTGGTGACCGGGGCCGCGGACGGCGAGCACACGCTGGTTGCGACCTTCCGCACGCGCACGCAGAACGAGTCCCTCGCGGGTGAGCCCGTCGAGCCCGACGCGTATCAGCCGGGAGGCTTCCTCGGCCTCGCCGATGAGCCCGTCTACCACGACAAGAAACGTTGACCCCGGCCAGAACAGGAAAGCCCCGCCGCGGCGGGGCTTTTGACTTTCACCTGACTAGAAGTTGAAGGCCAGGCCGCCGCGCACCGCGCGCGCCGCCTGGACGAGGTAGAGCGTCTGGCCGTCGCGGCCCACGACCGGAACGTATCCCTGGGCGAGCAGGTTGCGGATGTCCACCAGGACTTCCATGTTGGGCGGAAGGAAGGCGACCTGCGGCACGGGCTGGCGGAGGAAGACGCTGAAGTACGGATCGGCCTGGCCGGGCGAGGCGTCGAACCAATCCACCGGGGTGAGCGCGCGGCCGTTGGTCCAGCGATAGCTTGCGATCCAGCGCGTCTTGAGGCGCGGCGCGCGCCCCGAGAGCTTGGCAGCGACCGCGTGGCGCCGCTCCTGGCGCAGCGTTGCCCGCATCACGTCCCACGCCAGATCCTTGTCAGCCACCGCGATCACACCGCCGGTCGAGTACTCGAGCGTGCCGGTGAGCGCCTCGTTGAACTCCTGCTGCACCACCACGCGCGCCCCCGTCGTGCTGAGGTCGCCGCCGTTCCAGGTGAAGGTGCTGGAGTAGACGTCGGGCAGGTAATCGCCGGAGTCGGCGGTCACGTCGCCCGCGCCCACCAGCGCCGCGTTGAAGATCTGGTCCATGTAGGCGGCGGCCTGCACGCGCGTGCGGCCGAAGCGGCGCGAGAGCGAGAGCTCATGATGCCGCGCCCGCTCCAGCACCGGCTGGTCGCCTTCCAGCGACATCCGCGGGCCCGACTCGCTCAGGTCTGCCGGCGCGCTGTCGAAACCCTTGGCCGCGCGCGTCGAAGGCTGCGAGCTGGCGTAGCGGTACTGGAGCACCATGTCGGGACCGAGATGCAAGTCCACGGTGCCGAACGGCTTGAAGGCGTGCACCTGGCGGGCGAACTGCACCGACTGGAATTCGCTGCCTGCGGTGACTTCCACGAGATCGGCGAGCGTGACGCTGTCGCTGGCGGTGAGCGAATAGGCTTCCAGCGCTCCATACTGCGGGACGCTCGCGATGGTGGCGAAGCGGCGCGCGGTCAGCGCGACCTGCGGGCGCGAGCTGCCGAACTGGTGCGAGTAGGTAGCGCGCAGGACGCCGCCGGGCTCTCCGTTGCCATACCCCACGTTGCCCTTGAAGCTCAGCGTGCCCGAGGAGAACAAGGAGCGCTCGAGGGTGAAGGCGGTGCTGGCTTCCGCCGTCGAGCCGAAACCGGCCGCTTCCGACCCCGCGACGAAGGCGACGTGCGCCTTCAGGCGGCGGTCGTCGGGATGGTCGGCGCTGGCGACGACGACGGCCTCCCCGTCATCGAGCACGCGCAGGATCGGGCGGTTCCCTACCGAGCGCAGCGTCCACTTCCAGTCGTCCTCATCCTGCGGCGAGTTGCGCCGCGTGGGCATCATCTGGATGGCTTCGAACAGGGTGCTGAGCGTGACGTTGACCAGCAGGTGCGTGCCGCTCGCCAGGCGCACGTTCTCGCGCAGCGACGGCAGGAAAGCGGCGGCGCTCACCCGCATGTGGTAGGTGCCGGGCTGGATCTGCGCGGCGCGGTACTGGCCGTTCTCGTCGGAATAGACGCGCCGCACCACCGAGCCGCCGGCGGCGATGACCTCGACCGCCGCGCCCATCTGCGGCACGCCGGCGGAGTCGCGCACCAGGCCGGAG